>JAESTD010000243.1 GCA_016763755.1 Mucilaginibacter sp. | reverse complement strand
TAAAAATGCCGAAGAAACCCTGCAAGAGCTTTACGGCTCGTACAGGTTACAAACTATCGGAGTAGCCTCGCCAGAGATTTTTATTGAGACCTATACCCGCCACAACCATGCGCTTTGGGCACAATATCATTTGGGGCAGATCACTAAAGCAGCTTTGCGCGAAGCCCGTTTTAAAAGTACCTTTCTTGAGCTGGGTTTAAACCCTGATCAGATCCCTGCCGATTTTGAAGATGCTTATGTAAAAACTTGTCCTACCAAAACAAACCTGTTTCCGCATGCGCATGAAACGCTGGCATATTTAAAAGACAAATACAAGCTGCATTTAATCTCAAACGGATTTAAAGATTCGCAGGCTTTGAAGCTTGAAGGCTGCAATCTTGGAGTTTATTTTGAGAACCTTATCATTTCCGAAGATGTGGGTGTTAACAAGCCCGACCCGCAGATCTTCCGCCACGCGGTTGAATTGGCCGGCGCCACCATTGAAGAAAGCGTAATGATAGGCGACAGTATTGAAGCCGACATTCGCGGCGCAATGGGTATAGGTATGGATGCCATTTATTTCAACCCGTTCGATTTGGAGAAACCGGATGATGTGAAGGTGCAGATACATGATCTAAAAGAGTTAACTTTAATGTTATGAACCCAGTTAAAGAGCGCCGCGCCATTGATGAAGCACTAAGCAGCTACCGCAGCCTGCTTGATGATTTCAGCGAGGATCGTTTTGCTGAAACGCCACCAATGGGCGGCTGGAGCTATGCCGAGGTTTATGATCATATCCTTAAAGCTACCCTTGGCGCAAGCATAGCTTTAGAGCGTTGTTCGCATAACAATTGCCAGCCTACTAAAGACGGTGTTACATTGCTTGGCCATTACACATTACTTACGGGTAGTTTCCCGCCATTTAAAATCAAATCGCCGCCTGAGACTGGGAATGTTAAAAAGATAGATAAGGAAGAAGCCAAAAACCTTATCATAAAAGTGCGCAAACGGGTAGACGGTATTACGGCTCAGATAAAAGAAGCCAAGCCTCAATCAAAATATAAACATCCGCGCATGGGCATGCTAAATGCTCTGCAATGGTTAAAATTTATGCGGATCCATCTGGAACATCATTTGAAGCAGTTGCATCGTATCCAAAGAAGTTTTAACAAATCTTAACGTTCTCTTTCATCCCCTTTTCATAAACCAAGCCTACATTTATTGCGTGATAAGACCGATATAAAGGGTTGTAAAACATATTCAAATTTTATTTGATCAGGCACGTAACCTTTTACATTTAATGCAGTCTTAACATTATAATAATTTGATTACCCGACATTTGTAAAAATAAGGAAAGATGAATTTTGAATTTGCTTACTTGTTTGTAATAGGATTACTGGTATTGCTCGGTGCATTCTATCTAAGCCCTTACGAACTAAAGGTTAATGAAGACGAAGAGGAAGAGAGATCTTTCTGAGCCGTTAGCACCGCCAGCCAGTATTGATCAAAATTAGCGGGCCATCACCGGCCTTTATGTTTTAGATGGCAAAGCGCGAAGTTGATATAGTAATTATCTCTGATGTACATCTGGGCACCTACGGCTGCCACGCAAAAGAACTCCTCAAATATCTCAAAAGTATAAAGCCAAAAATGCTTATCCTCAATGGGGATATCATCGATATCTGGCAATTCAGTAAATCATACTGGCCCGAGGCACACATGAAGGTGGTACGCCGCATCCTTAAATTTGTAACTGAGGGGGTTCCGGTTTATTATCTTACCGGCAACCACGACGAGATGCTGCGCAAATTTACCGACTTTAACCTGGGTACTTTCCAGCTTCTTGATAAAATAGTCTTAAATATTGATGGCCGCAAGGCATGGATCTTCCACGGTGATGTGTTTGATGTTACCATGCAGCACTCTAAATGGCTGGCTAAACTTGGCGCTATTGGGTACGATACGCTTATACTCATTAATAGTCTCACTAACTGGTTTCTGACTACCATTGGGAAGCCTAAAATGAGTTTTTCGCAAAAGGTAAAAGCTAAATTTAAAGATGCTGTTAAATTCATTAACCAGTTTGAACAAACCGCTGCCGATCTTGCTGTAGAGAAGTCCTACAGCTATGTGATCTGCGGGCACATACACCACGCCGAGATGCGCACTATACAATCTACCAATGGCACAGGCTCGGTTACTTACCTTAACAGCGGCGACTGGGTAGAGAGCCTTACTGCTTTGGAGTATAACAACAAGGAGTGGAAGATCTTTAAATACCAATCCGAGGATTTTAAACAGGATAACGAGGATGACGACACCACCGATGCCGAGGATCTTGATGCCAAACTCGACGTACGCGTGTTATTAGAAAGATTTAAGCAGGAAACGCATTAATCTTAGCAAAGCGATTATATTTGCTGCTCATCTTAACCTCATGAAAATATTGTTCGGTATACAGGGTACAGGCAACGGGCACATCAGCCGTGCCCGGGAGGTGGTGCCTCTGTTGCAACAATATGGCGAGGTTGATCTGCTTATTAGTGGCACTGAGGCTGAGGTAAGCTTGTCGCAGCCCCTTAAATACAAATTCCACGGGTTTAGCTTTGTTTTTGGGAAAAATGGTGGTGTAGATAACTGGGCTACCTTTAAGATAATGAACCTGCGCCAGCTATGGAAAGATATGCATAGCCTGCCGCTAAATGATTACGACCTCATCATTAATGATTTTGAACCCGTAAGCGCCTGGGCTTGCCGTTTGCAGAAAGTCCCTTCTGTATCGTTAAGTCACCAGTGTTCATTTGTGTCTGATAAAACCCCTCGTCCAAAGAAATGGAACTATGCCGAGTGGTTATTCAAATATTATTCGCCTACCACGCATCATATTGGTTTTCATTTTGAGCGGTATGATGATTTTATCCATACGCCGGTTATTCGCAGTGACATCCGCAAGATGGAAACCTCTGATAAAGGCCATTACGCTGTGTACCTTCCTGCTTACAGTGATAAAACGCTGGTAAAACATTTGAGCCAAACCAGCGATGTAGAATGGCAGATCTTTAGTAAACGCCAGAAAACGCCATACCGCGAGGGCAACGTTCACATATTCCCTGTAAATAATGAGGCTTTTAACGCCAGCCTCGCAAGCTGTACCGGCCTGCTTACC
>JAESTD010000242.1 GCA_016763755.1 Mucilaginibacter sp. | reverse complement strand
ATGAGAACACGTCGCCGGGAATCTCCATCAAAAATTACATTGCGAATAAAACGAAGGGCTCGCCAAAATCCCTCATCAGCAAATAGCCGTGCAGGACGCAGGAGGTTCATCGGCGCATGCGAAACCTTGTCTATCGTAAAGCCTGCGTATTTCAGGCAGGTGCGCCATTCTTCTTCAGTCAGAGGACGCGCACCAACATGAATGGCAGCAGACAATGTATCATCAATATCCTGTTTGACATGCGCTGGAACATTAAACGTAAGCGCTTTTTATTGATTACATCTGTTTCGCTCTTCGTTGCGTTTATTGTGCTGAGAGTGATCAACGGATACGGCGACCCTGCCCCATGGTCAACACAAAAGGATAGTACATACACCTTTTTGTCGTTCATGAACATCAGCAAGTACCCACCGTCGCTAATGTACTGCTGTATTACGCTTTCTGTTGGTATGCTTGTATTGGCATTAACGGAAAATGCATCAGGTAAACTGACAGCATTTTTAAAAGTTTACGGAAGTGTGCCGTTTTTTTATTACGTGCTGCACTTCTATCTTATCAGGATAATCACGGTATTAGTTTTCTTTATTAAAGGATACAATACATCGCAGATCATCACGCCTAACGATCCGTTTTTGTTTACCCCACCCGGGCTGGGCTTTAATTTAGGATACGTTTATCTGTGGTGGTTGTTCGTGATCCTCACGCTTTATTATCCATGCAAATGGTTTTCTAATTATAAGAAAACTCATCGCCAATGGTGGCTAAGCTATTTATAGCTTATATGTATTGACTGATCACTTGTTGTAATTGATTGGCCTGTACCACCCCGCTTTGGCGCCATTTGGTTTCACCTTTCTGAAATATGATAAGTGTAGGCACGCTCTGCACATGGTAGGCATTCGCGGCTGATGGATTTTTATCAATATCGATTTTAATAATGGTTACCTTGTCTCCCAAGGCTTCTTTTACTTGTTTTAGTATAGGCGGCATCATTTTACAAGGCCCGCACCATTCTGCCGAAAAATCAATCAGAACCGGTTTTTCTGAGGATATAATTTCTTTAAAATTAGCCATGGTTATCTATTTAATATTAAACGCGTTGGGATAGAATACGTTTTAAAAGATGTGCCTTAATTTTTCGGGATGGTTTTTTCGACAGCATTTTAAAGCAAATAGCTCTAAAAAATATATTTATTTAATGTCACTAACTGGTGACTTGTTATATATTTGTATTGGTAAATTAATGTGTAATTATAAAAACCTCTTTAAGTAGTACCTAAGGAAAGGTTTGTAGACCGATAAAATATTTTCCTATACCTTGTTAAACTTAAGGCTATCTCAATTGAGAAGCCTTTTTTGTTTTACATGGCCCGGGATTGTGGCGTATGTCACAAAGAGAATTAATGATGTTTTGCTACAAAGCGATAACCTCCAACAAGGTAATAATTTAGCTTTCAATAATATTTTGCTATTGATTCAATTTGATGTCCCGTAGGGACAACCGCTTTGTAGAACCAAATAACCTGCGATATTTTGCTCCGTTAGGAGCTACCCTAATTGCACATATTTATTCCCTGCCGCTCATAAACTTTTTCCACCAATTTGAATTGTAAGTATCGACGTCGGTAGGGCAGCCGGGCTCGGGTAAAAACAAGTTAATATTTTTTTGTTCAGCAAACGATACCAGTCTTTCAACCGGCTCATACCAGGCATGTAGGGCGAGGTTAAAAGTGGCCCAATGGATCGGCATCATTACTTTGCCTTTAAGGGCGATGTGAGCGTTGGATGCATGATTCGGCCCCATGTGGATGTCCGGCCAGTATTTGCCGTAGGCACCGATTTCCAGCATCGTCAGGTCAATGGCCCGTAGGCTTCGCCTATCTTCTCAAAATCGGGCGACCAGCCAGAATCTGCACCGAAATAAATATTATGTTGAGGTCCTTTAATTACAAACGATGCCCAAAGCGTTTCATTACGGTGTATGATACCCCTGCCCGAGAAATGCCTTGCCGGGCAGGATGTGATAGTTACATCTTTTACACTAATACTATCGCTCCAATCCATTTCCTGTATCAATTCGGGTTTGATACCCCATGATGCCAAGTATTTACCTACGCCAAGCGAGGTAATAAATGGAATATCCTTGCCGGCTAAGAAACGTATGGTAGCTTTATCAAGGTGGTCATAATGATCGTGAGAGCATATCACTACATCAATCGGCGGGAGATCAGCGAGTGCCAACGGCGGTTGAAAAAAGCGCTTGGGTCCCATAGCTTGCGTAAAAGAAACGCGCTGGCTCCAAACCGGGTCGGTTAAAATGCGAATACCATCCACTTCGATAATTAAACTGGAGTGACCTATCCAGGTAATGCGCAAACCATCCGGAGGCGGCGTTTGATAAACTTTTATATCGGTTTTAAAAGGGCCTAAAGTTTTCTTAGGTACAGTTTCAGCCTTGTTCTTGATATACTCTTTTATCATTGGTAACATCACGCCGAAACCACCCTCGGTGGTAGGGATGGTATTTTTAAACTTTGCGCCTTCTTTACGTGATCGTGGTAAACTCATAAGGCAAGTATAAGACGTTTGACTATTTAAACAAAAAAGTCAATATTGATTTTACTTTGAGATGTTAATTGCTTATTGCTGAAAGAAAGCAATAGCTGCATCTGCAAACGTTTTCAATTCTTTTGACAGCGTGTTTTCCAGGTAGGGTTGCGATACGTTGAAGACATGGTCGGCGTTTTCAACCACTAATAATTCGGAATTAGGATTTGCTGCGTGTAATAGCTTAGCGTGCTGCACAGGTACGCTGGCATCTGTGTCACCATGAACTATGAGCCAGGGTTGAGTGATCTCTGCCGCCCGGCGCTGAATATTTAAACGAACCGAATTTTTCTCCAGATCCTCAAGCATGCTAACGCGATAAGGCATATCCTGCCCGGTACGCGCATTCTTCATATAAATAACGCCCTGCAGGCGCCACTGATCTTCAACTTGTTTTGGCCAAAGCTTATCGAAATTAGCGATAGCTGCCATGGTAACCAGCTTTCTAACACGATTGTCCTCGGCTGTTTTCACAATGCTTACACCGCCACCAAGGCTGTGGCCTATCAGATAAACGCCATCGGCAGCAGGTATGGCGGCGCCACTGCAGGCGAAATCAATAACGTTATTGAGATCATCCAGTTCGATGGAAAAGGTATTGTCGCCAAAGGCTATGAGGTCGGCAAACTCGGTCAAATGTTCCGGCGTTGTGCCGTTATGTGAGAAGTTGAATTTGAGAAAGCGAAAACCATTTTCTGCAAAGCGACGAGCTACCAGATGATGGGCACCCCAATCTTTGAACCCTCTAATTCCGTGTGCAAATATCACCAATGGTGCCCGCGGATCGATATCATCATAAGTAAGATCAGCGGTAACAGGGCGACCTTTTGCGCCGGGTATGGTGTATTGCTCGGTAAGGATCATATTCCAGAATTAATTGATAGATGTAATTTGTAACAAAATACTTTAATAACTTTATGAAATGAGAAAAAGGCTTACTCTTTCGGTAATTTCATTTTCACTAATCGCTTGTTCTCAAAAAAAGCAAATAATATTTCCACCACCTATTTTCGGTTTTGATGTTCCTGATTTTATCGAGCTTTGCGAAGTGCCCAAACACAAAAATGAGTTAGTTTATACACGACTTTTTTACAGCGGCGTTGACGAATACTGGAATGTACACCCTGATAAAAAATGCGACTTTACTAATGCAGAGTTGGATATCCCTGAAAATTTTGATTTGTCAAAAAGGGATTTAAAAATGTTCAAGGACGTTCATGATAATTATTGGAACCGTTATTTGATCATTGATGCAATTGGCACCTATCAAACCGGTAGAGCTTCAGGCTATGGCCATTTGGGCCATAACAAGGCGAACTTTGTAGTTAAAAACATCTTGAACATTCAAGAAGTGATCGTTCATTCAAAGAACAAGTAAAATCGCTACACCTTCTTCCCGTTAAAAGTAATCCCATACAAATCCGTGCGGCGATCTTTTAAGTTTTGCACGCTGCCATATTCATGCAGTTCGCCAAGGATCGATAAGTCCACATCGGCTATCACGATCATCTCGCTGTTCGGCGTTGCCTCAGACTGGATACCGTTTGTAGGGAAACCAAAATCTGATGGCGTGAACACCGCAGATTGCGCGTAGGATATATCCATGTTATTTACATTAGGCAAATTGCCTACGCAACCTGCAATGGCTACATAACATTCGTTCTCCACGGCACGAGCCTGGGCACAGAATTTAACACGATTGTAGCCGTTTTGGGTATCGGTTAAGAAAGGTACAAACAATATCTGCATATCCTGGCTTGCCAAAATCCGCGATAGCTCGGGGAACTCCACATCATAGCAGATCAGAATGCCGATTTTGCCGGCATCAGTATCAAATACCCGCAAGTCGTTACCGCCGCGCATACCCCATGAGCTGATCTCTGAAGGCGTAGGATGTATCTTCACACTCTCTTCCATGCTGCCATTGCGGCGGAATAAGTATGATACGTTATATAAATGTTCGCCTTCAACCTTCGGCATGCTACCAGCTACAATATTTACGTTGTAGGACACCGCCAGTTTAGAAAACGCCTCAACAATGGGCTCGGTGAACTTGGCCAATTCGCGCATAGCCTTGGCCGCATCCATGTGGTTAAACTCAGCCATTAGCGGGGTGTTAAACAGTTCTGGGAATAAAATAAAATCCGACTGGTAATCGCTCACTGCATCAACAAAGTACTCGGCATGCTTCATCAGCTCGCTAATGTTGTTGTAAGGGCGCATCTGCCATTGTACCAAACCAATGCGGACAACGGTTTTGTTATTGATAACAGAGCTTACTTCTTCGTAATAAACATTGTTCCACTCAATCAGCGTAGCAAAACCTTTTGAGCGGGCATCTTCGGGCAGGTAATTGCGCAGTATCTTACGTACGTGAAAATCATTAGCCAACTGGAACGATAGGGTAGGATCATAGATCTCTTTATACTTAACCTTATCGATGTATTGGCGGGGCGTAAGGTCGTTCTGAAATTTTTGATAGTTGGGGATCCTACCACCCGCAATGATACTTTTCAGATTCAGCTTTTCGCACAGGGCTTTGCGGGCCTCATATAAGCGACGGGCCAAACGTAGTCCGCGATATTTTGGGTGAACAAAGATTTCAATGCCGTAGAGCACATCGCCCTTATCATCATGCGTTTTAAAGGAGCCATCGCTGGTGATCTGTTTATAGGTGTGCGTATCGCCATATTTATTGTAATCAACTATGATACTCAGCGCACAACCCACAACCTCACCGTTAACAGTGACACATACTTGCCCTTCGGGAAATAGCTTAATGAGTTTTTTGATCGAGCCGGAATCCCAGTAGTCCTCGTCCATGTCAAGGTAGGCCGACTTCATTGATTTTTTAAGCTCCTGGTAATCCTGGGCTTCGAGGTTGCGCAATTCGATACTTTGCAGATCCATAGTGCCTTTTTAACCCCTTTGGCGCACAATTGTTTTATTGAGCGTAACATCGGCATCCGTTTAAGCGTCAGGCGTATGCAGAATTAGTTCATTTACGGTGCCACCATGCCCAAAGCATTAACACAGGCTGAAACAGGAGTCTTATCCACGCTATGGTTGGTGTAACCATTAGTGATCCAACCTGCAGAGGCGAGTTAATTAACATGCTGATATGCACAGGTAAAAATGCAGCCAGCATTAAGATAATGCCCCACGAGGCAACCTTGCGGTTTTTTGGCCGTATCATTAATAATGCAAACACGATTTCAAAAAAACCAGCCAGATTATTGAGCGTAACAGGTGCCGGAAGATAAGGGGGAATGATGCGGATATAACCATCGGGATGAACGAAATGGTTGATGCCTGCAAGGGCGTAACCAGCGACCAAAATTATGAGGCTTATGTTTTTTAAAATTCGCATTTTTAATTGTTCAATCGATTGATTAACTAAAGAATTTATAAAAATACGTTATTTTATTGCAGAAAATGCATTATTTATAACCATTCTAAATACGTCTGTTTGACAAATAATTGACATTGCAACCAATGGGGGATGTTACTTTTGTTGGGTTAAAAAATAAACTGCTTTGAAGTATCTTAAAGTTATTGCGTTTACACATAAACAGATCGAACTGAAAGAACTCGGTAAATTGGTTATCTGCCAGGAAAACCTTACCGATAAACTCAGAGCAGTAAAAGCACATTTTGGTATTGATGAGATTTTTTATCTATCTACCTGTAACCGTGTGGAGTTTGTTTTTTCAACAGCGGCAAAAATAGATAGCGAGTTTGCTGAAGCTTTTATTTCAGAAATGCGAATCGGGCTTTGTCCGCATTCAACAAAAACCTTTATTGATGCTGCTAATATCTTTGAAGGTAAAGAAGCATTGAATCACCTGCTGCGTACGTCGTGCTCGTTAGAAAGCCTGGTTGTTGGTGAAAAGGAGATCCTGGCCCAGCTACGTAAAGCTTATGAAGATTGCCGCGAGGAAGGCCTTACAGGTGATAAATTACGCTTAGTTATGGAGTGTGTAGTTAAAACCGCTAAGGAGGTTTATACGCATACCAATATTTCTAAAAATCCAATTTCGGTAGTTTCATTAGCTTATCGTAAACTGAAAGATCTTAAGCTTTGTTCAAATGCCCGCGTGCTTATTGTGGGTGCCGGCGAAACTAATCGCAACATATCTAAGTACCTGCAAAAGCATAAATTCAGCAATTTTGCTGTATTTAACCGCACCTTAGAGAAAGCAGAGCAATTAGCCGCCGATCTTAATGGTGAAGCCTATCAGCTTAGCGACTTAGCTAACTACAAAAAAGGGTTTGATGCCATCATCACCTGCACATCTGCAGTTGAACCGATCATTACCCCTGAAATTTATACCTCT
>JAESTD010000241.1 GCA_016763755.1 Mucilaginibacter sp. | reverse complement strand
TTGGCCACATGGGCATTACCGAATTGCATGTGGTCGATAACATGCACCAGCGCAAGCAAATGATGAATGATCTGAGCGATGGTATCATCATGCTGCCGGGTGGTTTTGGTACGCTTGAAGAGTTTTTTGAAGTATTGACCTGGTTGCAATTAGGTTTGCATAATCACCCGGTAGGTGTACTTAACGTAAGCGGTTTCTACGATAACCTGCTTAAACAAATGGATGTAATGGTTGAGCAGCGTTTTCTTAAACCTGCCAATCGCAAACTGGTATTAACCTCAGCCGATCCGGTTGAACTGGTTAATCTTATGGAAAACATCGACATAAAGCCCGACGAAGTTTGGTTTAAAGACAAGATATAATGAGTGAGTTACTGAAGGAGTGAATGAGGGAATTAATTATGGAATTATTGACGAAGCAGATTTAAAGGTCAACTATTCATTTACTCATTCAGTAACTCACTCATTCACTCATTTATCAAGCCGTCGGCTTGATGTAAACTCTTATCCTGTGTGTTGGACTGATAGTTACCACACCACTGGTTATCTCTTTGTTAGATAATACGATATACATCTCCACATCAATACCATTTTTAGAGAAAACGTCTTTTCTTTTGAATTTCCCGGCTTCAATTAAAGATAGGTCGTCGATAGAACCTGTAGTTTCAGGCTTACCGTAAGTTGCGCCAACCTGTTTTAACAATTCTTTATATTTGGTTATGTAGTTGTTCAGGACTTCTGGCGTTTGCGGCGATGCGTGATGATCTGTTGCGAAATTGCTGTCGTCCCACTCATACATCACATTGTTAATAGTAGAATCTTTGGCGTTAGGAAAATAATAAACCCAAAGATTAGGTACTGTTGTTTCCGCACGTTCAAAAACAACCGGATCTGCAATACCCGGAGGGTTCATGTACGTACTTGACGGCGTAACTTGCTTGCTATTTGAGGCTATCTCGTTATTACGAATTTCAGATATATGCTTGTCTTTAAAATTGAAGATCAACTGTGCAACAGAGTTTTCACAGCATATGGCGATAAATAATAAAGCGGCAACAGCCTTTCTTAAATATTTCATGTTACTATAGGTCTTAAAAGGGCAATAATTGGGGATGCCCGTAATTGGTCAATGGCTAATGTAAGTAAAATAACTGTGTTTTAAAGCTAATTGTTTAATTTACACTATGAAATACTACCTACTGGTTGTGATATTGTTTTTGGGGATTGATGTTTTTGCTCAAAATACTGCTCAAATCCATCTAAGAGCTATCCTCATTGATACCCATAACGATGCCCTTTCTAATCAATTGATAACCAAGGTTGATCTTGGTAAACTGCAGCATACGGGAAACTTTGATCTTGTTCGTGCAAAACAAGGCGGACTTAAAGCCCAGGTATTTTCCGTTTGGTGCGGTGATCAGTATGGTAACGGTACCGCTTTTCGTTTTGCTAACCGGGAGATCGATTCGCTTGATGCTTTGATTAAACGTTATCCCGATAGGATAAAGTTAGTACGCACTGCAGAAAGTCTGCAAAAAACTGTAAACCAAGGTAAGCTCGCTGCACTCATAGGCGTAGAGGGCGGTCACATGATTGAAGACAGACTGGATTACATTGATAGCCTTGCCAATCGTGGAATGATCTATCTTACGCTTACCTGGAACAACAGCACTTCATGGGCAACCTCCGCACGCGACGAGGTTTTGCACGGCGATACCCTGAAACATAAAGGTTTAACTGAGCTGGGGAAACAAGTTGTTAAAAAGCTTAATAAGCTCGGCGTCATTATCGATCTTTCGCACCCCGGCGAAACAACTTTTAACGATGTAATGGCGCTTACCACCAAGCCGGTAATTGCCTCACACAGCTGCGCTTATGCCTTGGCGCCGCATCGCCGTAACCTTAAAGATTATCAGCTTAAAGCTGTTGCCAAAAATGGCGGTGTGGTATTTGTGAATTTTTACAGCGGCTTTTTAGATTCTACATACGAAGCTAAACACGAAGCTTACCTCGCAAAGCATAAACCGGAACTGGATTCGCTCATAAAAATCTATAACGATTACGATCTGGCCAGTATCCGTTTGAATGCTATCAATAAAGCCGAGGCAGATCAGCTTCGGCCACCTTTGAGTTTACTTATTAAACATATCGATTACATAGTGAAATTGATAGGTGCCGACCATGTAGGCATAGGCTCTGATTTTGACGGTGCCGAATCATATCCTTTAGGGTTAGACAGCGTAACAGACTATCCTAAGATAACTGCAGAGTTGGTTAAACTCGGTTATAAAAAGAAAGATATTGATAAAATACTGAGCGGTAATTTCATACGACTTTTAAAAGCTAACAAAGGCAGTTAAGTGCATTGTTAACACAAGCGCCGTAACGTTAATAAGTTTTACTGGGTACTGACCATCCTTTTTTTAGTTTTTACTAACTTCGCGTCTCAATACACAAAAATAAATGTCACAAGATACTGAACACGTAAAATGTTTGATCATTGGCTCGGGCCCTGCGGGGTATACTGCAGCTATTTATGCTTCGCGCGCAGACCTTAAGCCTGTAATGTACACCGGTATGCTTGCGGGTGGCCAGCTTACCCAAACTACCGAGGTGGAAAATTTTCCGGGTTATCCCGAAGGCGTAATGGGCCCTGAATTAATGGAAGATTTCCGTAAACAAGCCGAGCGCCTGGGTACCGATATCCGCTTTGGTTATGTTAGTTCGGTTGATTTTTCATCACTGCCGCATAAAGTTACAGTTGATGAGAGCAAAACGATATTAGCTGACACCGTTATCATTTCAACAGGTGCATCTGCAAAATGGTTAGGTTTAGACAGCGAACAAAAATACAGCGGCTTTGGTGTATCGGCATGTGCCGTATGTGACGGCTTTTTCTTTAAAGGGCAGGACGTAGCCATTGTTGGTGCCGGCGATACAGCAGCCGAGGAAGCTACTTATTTGGCTAAAATGTGCCGTAAGGTGTATATGATCGTTCGCCGTGACGAATTCCGCGCTTCAAAAGCTATGGTTCATCGTGTTCTGAACACTCCGAATATTGAGATACTTTATAACACTGAAACCATTGAAATTATGGGCGATGGCGTTGCGGTAAATGCTGTTAAGGTTTGTAACAACCAAACCCAGGAAAATACGGTATTGGATGTTACAGGTTTCTTTGTAGCTATTGGCCACAAACCGAACACTGATATTTTCCGCGGACTGATTAATATGGATGAAACAGGTTACATCATCACCCGCCCGGGCTCAACTGAAACAAACGTTGAGGGCGTGTTCTGTTGCGGTGATGCACAGGATCATATTTACCGCCAGGCAGTAACTGCTGCAGGTACGGGTTGTATGGCCGCTATCGATGCAGAACGTTACCTTGCTGCTAAGGAGCACGTTGTGACGGCGTAGTTCAGAGATTAGATGTCAGAGACCAGAGATTGGTTTAAATAATGCATAGGTAGCTTTACCTAATCTCTGCTCTCCAATCTCTAATCACTAATTAAAAAACTTTAAAAAGGCTGGTTCTTCATAAAGAACCGGCTTTTTTGTTTCTAATCGAGTAATTTTTATGTGATAATAGCGCATTATTTTCAGATAATGTTAAATTCACGGCTCATTTATTCACCTGAAAAATAATATCATGAATAAAAAGCTCACTGCTTTACTGTTCTCCTGCTTGCTGGGATCGTCCACAATGGTCAACGCGCAGGATACTAACCCATATGCGGGTATCATTCCTGCACCTGTATCGGTTACTAAATCTCAAGGCCAGTTCATATTAAGCCAGGAAACTGTTATACAGGCAGATACACCTGATAACAAGGCAGTACAGTTTTTTTCTAAATATTTGGCCGATAACATGGCCTACAACAAACAGGTTGCCGCAAGAAACGCGAGTGTTAGTAAAACTACTATCGTATTTACCTCTACCGGCACCGAAAATCTTCCGGCTGAAGGTTATCGCTTAACCGTCACTCCAAACCAGGTTACTGTAGCGGGTAAAGGTGCAGGCCTATTTTATGGTGTGCAAACCTTAATACAATTGATTCCGCTTGAGCATGGCGGTACCGCGAAACTTCCGGCTGTTACAATCGAGGATTATCCACGTTTTGGTTACCGCGGCATGATGCTGGATGTTTGCCGTCACTTTTATTCCGTTGAGTTTGTGAAACGCTATATCGATTTGATGGCCACTTACAAACTTAACCGTTTCCACTGGCATTTAACTGACGATCAGGGGTGGCGCATCGAGATCAAAAAATATCCTAAACTTACTTCGATAGGAAGCACGCGCAAAGAGAGCGTGATAGGAAACTATAAAGACCGCCAGCCGCTTCAGTACGATGGCGTGCCGGTATCAGGTTATTACACCCAGGATCAGATCCGTGATGTGATCAAATATGCTGCAGATCGCTATATCACGATAGTACCGGAGATTGAAATGCCGGGCCACGCTTTGGCCGCTTTGGCTGCTTACCCTGAGTTAAGCTGCGACCCAAGCCAGAAATATGAAGTAAGTGGTAAATGGGGAGTTTTCAATAATATTTTCTGTCCTTCAGAAAAAACATTTAGTTTTTTACAAGACGTGCTGACCGAAGTGATAGACCTTTTTCCGAGCAAATACATCCATATTGGCGGCGACGAAGCACCAAAAGAGGTTTGGAAGCAATCGAAATTTTGTCAGGATCTTATCAAACGCCTGAAATTGAAGGATGAGCATGGTTTACAAAGTTATTTTATCCAACGCATGGAGAAATTTGTGAACAGCAAAGGCCGCAGTATTATCGGTTGGGACGAGATACTGGAAGGTGGTTTAGCGCCAAATGCTACTGTAATGAGTTGGAGAGGTGAAGAAGGTGGTATTGAAGCGGCTAAACAACAGCACGATGTAATCATGACCCCAAGTAGCCAGGCATTATATTTTGACCATGCACAAGGCAAAATAAACCAGGAACCTGTGGGTATTGGCGGTAGCGCACCTATCCAGAAAACTTATGCTTACAACCCAACACCTGCTTCGTTAACGCCGGATCAGCAGAAATATATAAAAGGTGTACAGGCTAATCTTTGGACGGAATATATCACTACCGAAACCAAAGTTGAGTACATGATACTGCCGCGTATGCTGGCTCTATCTGAAGTGGCATGGACACCGGTAGCAAACAAGAACTTCAAAGATTTTTATGAGACCCGCATGCCCGATCATTTGGCGTTGTTTGATAAAAATGGATATAACTTCCGCGTACCACCGGCCATTGGTAATGCCGATACAGTAATGATAGGTTCTACCATGACGGTTAACTTAAAATCTCCGGTAAAGGGCGCTAAGATCTATTACACCATTGACGGTTACACTCCGCGCGAAACCGAATTACTTTACACCGGCCCCATGACCTACCAGGTGCCGCTTAATGAGTATCGCGACTTGAAAACTATCGTAGTAACACCAGCCGGTCGCCGTAGTGTGATAACAGCCGCTAAGGTGTTCAATAAAACACCGCTTCCGGCTGTGGCTTACAACGGGAATACACCAGGTTTAAAATACCAGGCATCAGCCGGTACTTATGTGAATACTACACAGATAAACCCTGCAGCAGTGATAGATACCGGTATTGCGAAAAGTTTTACTACTGCACTAAGTGCATTTAAAAAGGCGTTTAACAAATATGGTGTGGTATTTAACGGTTATTTAAAAACGGATGTAGATGGCGTTTACAGCTTTTCAACCGCTTCGTCAAATGGGTCGGTGTTATTGATTGATGATGTACCGATTGTAGATAATGACGGCCGTACAGGTATAGTTGAACAACAGGGCGCTATTCCGTTGCAGCGTGGCTATCACAAGATCACTATTAAATACGTGGATGCCAACTCGTCGGCAAGTGGGCTGCGCGTTTACATGACCATACCTGGCAAACCCAAAGGCGAAGTGTCGCCGGATATGATGTTCAATTAACTGACGACTATTACTGATGTTGAAGGGAAAATATTTCTTTGTAGCTGCGGCCTGCTTAGTTATAGCAGCCTGCAGCAGTAATGATAAAAAGCCGGCTGCAGCTGCTGTTGTTCCGGTTAAACCACTGCTGATGGCACCATTCAGGTTTCATAAAGCCATTGAGGTTGCACCAGGGCAAACCTTTGATGTGGTAAGTTGGGGCAGGGGATCGACAGATGCTGGGGCTTATGCCATAATGCATTCAGATTCGGCAGGTATTAAATATACCACTACCCCTGGCGACCTTGATGGCGCCATAACTGACGTTTACAACGCCGATATGGACAACGATGGTAATCCTGAGATACTGATACAAGCAAAAGCAAAAGATACGGTAAGCTATGCCCGCATTTACGCATTCGAGTTTAATGGCAACGATGCCAATAAGCTTGATTTCCCTAAGCTAAGCAGCTCTCAAAGAAAAGGTTATCGCGGTGATGATAACTTTTATATCAAAGAAGGGAAGTTGATACGCGAGTTTCCCATCTATAGTAGTAATGACTCGTTGGCTAAACCAACCGGTGCCAAACGACAGTTGGAATATAGCTTGCGCAGTAATAATTTCTCGGTCAAACAACTTAGTCAGGATTCTACGGATGCTAAACCGGCAGCAGTACAAGAGAGCAAAATGGCCGAACCTGAAAAGAAACAATCCACGTCAAGATCATCCAAAAAGAAAAAAAGCGAGAGCCATAAAAGGCGACGCAGGAGAGGATAAAAGACCAAACCGTGATTGCGAGGTACGAAGCAATCTCCTTAGGACAATCATACTCCCTGCACAAGGGACTCGCCATAAGAGATTGCTTCGTACCTCGCAAAGACGCTGGTTTTGAGGCTTGGATAAAATCCTAAGTTATTAACTACAATACCCTACAACCCTTCAAAAGCAAAAACTTCTTTAACCAAAGGCTTGCGAGGCAGTAGATCTTTCTCAATGCTGGTTTGATAAACAAAAGATGCTACAATGATAGCGGCCTGTTTCAAATCGTCCATTTGCAGGTGGTCGTAGTTATCTTGGTTGCTATGGTGCGTTTTTGTTTCGTAATCTATTGGGTCTTGAACAAATTGAAAACCGGGGATACCCGCCCAATCGAACGACAAATGATCTGTCGAACCGGTGTTTTTGTCAGAAACCGTCTTAGCGCCAAGATCATTAAATGGAGCAAACCATTTCTCGAATATCGGCATAACAGCTTTGTTGCTTTGTGTAAATATCCCACGAATTTTACCGGTACCATTATCCAGGTTATAATATGCTGACACCTTTGCTTGTTCGGGCTTCAATTTATAATCTTTACTCATAAAGTGATTTAATGCATAACCGTAAGATCCATATACACCCTGCTCTTCACCGCCCCATAACGCGATACGGATAGTGCGTTTTGGTTTTAAACCTAATGAATCTAACAGGCGTACTACTTCCATCATTACGATACACCCTGCAGCGTTATCGGTAGCGCCGGTAGCAGACTGCCAAGAGTCGAGATGCCCGCCAAGCATAACTAATTGAGATTTTAATTTAGGATCGCTACCCGGTATCTCGCCAACAACGTTGTAGCCCTTGGTATCATCAGTTGATGTTTTAGCCTGAATATTTATAGCCAATTCTACTTTTTGCCCGCCTTCAATAAGTCGTTTTATTTTTTGGCCATCTTCATAAGCCATAGAAAGTTCGGGTACGCCTACGGTTGCATTTAACTTATGCTCGGCAAAACCTTGCACAAATAGGGTACCGTTATTGTTTCTTGATGATCCACTGATAAGCCCCAGCACGTTAGCCTGTTTTAAATATCCATCAACACGATCAATTATTTTATAGTAACCGGACGCCTGGGCTATCTCATCATGTGTGACCATGTAGGTGTCTTTTAAATTGGCAAGTTCATCATCGGTTAGGCGCGCGGCCAGAGGTTTAAATTCGCATTCTTGGTTTGTCCGCTGCTACCTGCTATCAGTATAAACTTCCCTTTAAAATCTGCCAAATGCTGTGCAATGTACGTAGTATCCATTGCCTGCTGCGGACTAATAATAGTAACCTGCCCTTGTTGCAAACCATTGGTGCTGGGGCTCCATGGATTTGGATAGGCCATCACCGGTTGTATGTAAGGCGCTTTCATAATGATGCTGAAGTCTTGTAGATCCCATTGTTTACCAAACTCACCCCAGGGTTCCATAGCAGCGTTGGCAAGTCCCCATTTTTTCATGGTCTCTACAGCCCATGTAGCTGCACGTTTAAAACCCGGGGAACCGGTAAGTCGCGGGCCGGCCACATCGGTAAGCTGATGTGCTATTTGAGGAATTTGTGAACTGCTCATTTCTGCCCGGCGAATGCGGCCGAAAACAGCCGTGTCCGGCGATTGTGCTAACGATACTGTGCTGGCCAACAGGGTAATAGCCAGACTTAATTTTGTGGGAAAGGTTTTCATATTGTTCAAGGTCAGTTAAGTTTTAATAAAAGTACATATTGTTATTGATGGTACAAAGTGTGTCAATCTCCCCATTAATTTGCACATTTGCTTAATGCAGTTTTTGTATCCTGCCTTTTTATTTGCATTGCTATCGCTGATCATTCCGGTGATAATCCACCTATTCAATTTTAGGCGGTATAAGAAGGTTTATTTCAGCAATGTGCAATTCTTAAAAGAAGTGCAGTTGCAACAAGCCAGTCGCCGTAACCTGCGCGAAAGGCTCATTTTAGCATCCCGTTTATTGGCAATTTTATTTTTGGTATTCGCATTTGCCCGCCCATACATTCCCGGTAAAGATGCTGTAGCAGCAGGCAGTCAACAGATGATAAGCATTTTTGTAGATAATAGCTACAGTATGGAAACCATCAACCGCGAAGATTCACTGTTAGACCAGGCAAAGCAACGTGCGAAACAAATTGCAGCAGCTTATTCTATTAACGACAGGTTCCAGTTGCTTACACAGGATTTTGAAGGGAAACATCAGCGCTTGCTTAGCCGCAGCGAATTTAACGATGCCGTTGATGCTATTAAACCATCAGCCAAAACACGAACTCTTGCACAAATAGTGGCCCGTCAGCAAAGTTTCTTAACCATGCAAAGCGGCAAGGTTAAACATAGTTACCTGATCTCCGATTTTCAGAAGAACATGGCGAAAGATGGGCAAGCTATTAAAACAATCTTCCCCTTTAGCCTTGTTCAGCTAAACCCGGCACCGCTACCTAACGTAGCTGTTGACACAGCTTGGTTAACAGGCGCAACCCACCGCCCTGGCGAAGGCGAAAAACTGGTAATACGATTGCGCAATTATGCGGATAAGATCGCCGAGAAAATTCCTTTAAAGTTAACGATCAACGGTTCGCAAAAAGCCATTGGCAGTTTTACAATTAATAGCCGTTCATCGCAAACCGATACACTTTCTTTTTCCGGCTTAACCAAAGGCTGGCAAAAAGGGGAGATAGAACTGCAGGATAACCCGGTAACTTTCGATAATAAATTCTATTTCTCGTTTAAGGTGAGTGATGAATTGCCGGTGCTGCTCATAAACGGCGGTATCGCTAATAAATATCTCACAGCTGTTTTTAGTGGCGACGCTTTTTTTAAGCCGACCCAAGTTGCAGATGGCAGCGTTGATTATGCCCGTTTAAATAATTATCCGCTGATTATTTTAAGTGATATTAAATCACTTTCAACAGGGCTCATCCAGCAGTTACAAACCTATGTACGCAAAGGCGGCACGCTACTGGTATTTCCATCCGCAGAGGCCGACGTTAGCAGTTATCAAAGTTTATTACAACCTTTAGGCGCTGGCTATCCCGGCAGTCTGTTAACTCAACCGACTAAAGTATCGGCTATCGACCTGCAAAGTGACGTGTTTAAGAATATATTTGAATCGGCACCTCAAAATCCGGATCTGCCAAAGCTTAACAAATATTATCAGTTAATACCTGGCACACAACGCGCCACGCATTTGATGAAACTCCAAGCCGGCACTGATCTTTTGCAGCAAACAGTTGCCGCAAATGGCAAGGTGACTGTGTCTGCAGTGCCATTAAATGAAGATTTCAGCAACTTGCCTGTACACGCGTTATTTGTTCCGGTTGTATTGCGCACCGCTTTATCGAGCGGCCATGATGTGCCCATATTTTACAATATCGATAATGCCAACGCTATTGAAACTGTGCCATTGCAATCAACAGAAAAGTCATTAGTAAAATTGCTTAAAGATAAAGAAACCATTATCCCCGACGTGCGCGAGCAGGAAGGAAACACTATGTTATATACACCCGATCAGTTACTATCGCCGGGATTGTATGAGTTGAGAAAGCAAGACAGCCTGGCCGCAGTATTGGCGTTTAATGATAACCGGAGCGAATCAGACCTGAGTTATTTATCAGACGCACAATTACAGCGCATCTTTCCAAAAAACACAGGCTTGCTAAACGGCAATCAGCTTAATACCAATAATATTAACAGCAGTGCAAATTCGGGGCTGCAATTATGGAAACTTTGTATAATTTTGACCCTGATATTTTTGGGGGCCGAGATACTGCTGGTGAGGTATTTCAAGACCGCTAAAAGCGAGCTTTCGGTGCCTGCAGATATCAGCTAAACCCACCATAAAACAGCGCTAATGAATTTACTCATTAAATCCGCCACTGTTGTTGACCCTGCTTCGCCTTTTAACAATAAGGTTGCCGATATCTTAATTAAAAACGGCAAAATTGAAAGTATCGGTTCATCTTTAACCGATGATAATGTCGAGTTTTTTGAGGCTGATAAGAGTTACGTTTCTCCCGGTTTCTTTGATCTTAACTGCAACGTAGGCGAATTGGGCTTAGAAACCAAGGAAGACCTGCAAACCGGTACGGCAGCTGCCGCCGCCGGTGGATTTACAGGCGTGGCCCTTATGCCAAACACGCAGCCCCCTGTACATTCAAAGGCCGAAGTGGAATATCTGCTTAATCGCGCAAAAGGCAACCTGGTTGATATTTATCCTTTAGGAACCATCTCGCACAAACGAGAGGGTAAGGATATGGCCGAGATGTTTGATATGTTTAAAAGCGGTGCAAAGGCGTTCACTGATGGCAACCGGCCCGTACAGGATGCCGGCCTGATGGAGCGCGCTATGCTCTACGTGCAAAACTTTGGCGCCAAAGTGATTTCATACCCCGAGGACACATCTATAGCCGGTAAAGCAAAAGTTAACGAAGGTGTAGTAAGCACCATGCTGGGCATGAAGGGCATCCCGGCCCTGGCCGAAGAATTGATGATTGCACGCGACCTATATCTTGCCGAGGATACCGGTGCCGAAATACATTTTACTACTGTATCTACCGCCCACGCCGTTGAACTCATTCGCGAAGCGAAACGAAAAGGTGTTAAGGTAACCTGTGACGTTGCTGTGCATAACCTGGTGTTGACTGATGAGGCTTTGATGGGCTTTGATAGCCAATACAAAGTTAAACCGCCTTTGCGCACAAAAAACGACGTTGATGCACTGATTGCAGGCCTTAAAGATGGCACATTTGACGCCATTGTTAGTCAGCATACACCGCATGAGATAGAGTTTAAGGATGTTGAGTTTGAGGTAGCCGAATTTGGTATAGTTGCGCTGCAGACCGCATTACCGCTGCTCTTAAAAACCGGACTTAGTGCCGAGTTTATCGTAGAAAAACTGTCAGTTAATCCCCGCAAAATATTAAATACTGATATTGCTTCTGTAACAGAAGGGGCGCAAGCCAATCTAATAGTTTTTAACATCGATACAGAGTGGGAGTATAACCGGACGACTAACCGCTCAAAAAGTTTCAACTCGCCATTTATCGGGCAGAACTTAAAAGGTAAAGTATTGTTAAGCTGTAATAACAACCAAATAGCAAAATTTTAAATCCACACTCATGATTGACTTAAAAGTAAGCAATGCCATTGCGGCCGCTTTACAGGCATTTACCAAATATGGCAGCACGAAAGCTGTAGCTCTTAAAGCAGACTTCGACGCTGTTTTTTCATCAGATGCCGACTTTATGACCAAAGTTGAGCTGTTGGATAATCTTTTTAATGACAACCCCCAAATTGAAGAACTTCGCGAGGTTTTTTTCGACTTGCTGATGATCAATTTCTTTAGCGAAGATGTTAAAAAACTTGAAGACGACTATTTGGAGACACCTGAATGGGAAGACATTGAAGAACAAACCCTTGACAGAGGTACAGAATTGTTGAACCTCCTGCTTTATTTAAATGAGTGTGCAGATGAAAACCTGGAGCCTGAACTCGAAGATTATTTGAAGGAGTTTTTACTGGTTGATGAAGACGAGTTTCAGGATGAGTATCGGATCTATGAGCCTGTTATAGCGCATCAGATCCTGATTGAAAGTCCGGTAAGCGAGGTAAATAAAATTGCTGCCACTATAGCTGATGATTCTGAAGTAAAGGAATTATTTTACCCGATGATGGCCTTTTTTCAAAATCCGGACCTATCCGAAGCTGATAAGCAGGAGATAGCTGATAACGCCGTTAACCAACCATTTGATATGGCAGTTGTGGATATATTGGTTAGCTTTAAATAAAAATAAACCTTAATAAATGGAAACTCTCGCACCTAACCCTACCAAGATCGCTACTAAATGGGCTGTAATTTATGTTATAGTGTCAATTGTTATTACCTACACATTTCAATTGCTTAATATCGATCAGAATTCTGCATTAAAATATGTAAGTTATTTACCGTTCATTGCCTTCTGTTTTTTGGCTCAAAAGGAATACAAAGATCAGCTGGGTGGTTTTGTAACTTTTGGTAAAGCATTTAATCCCGGTTTCAGGTATTCTCTTTTCGGAGGATTATTACTGGGTGTATTTATCTTTATTTATCTGCAGTATTTAAGCCCCGAGATGTTGGTTAAAGGCATGGAAGAACAACGTTCCCAAATGGAAGCCAAAGGTATGTCTGATGACCAGATTGATAAAGCATTGGAAATGGGCAAAAAGATAGGCCCGATGTTAGGTGGTGTTTTTACGGCTATCAGCAGCCTTATCTTCGGATGTATAGTAAGCCTTGTTGGGGCTGCCATCCTTAAGAGGGAGAAAACCGCATTTGATATCCCTGACGAAACAACAACGAGTGATCCTACCGTATAATTCAGAAATTTTAAAATATCAAAGCCGCTTCAAATTGAAGCGGCTTTTTTGTGCCTAGAATAAATCTGGCTAAAACTAT
>JAESTD010000240.1 GCA_016763755.1 Mucilaginibacter sp. | reverse complement strand
TGCACCTTCGCCGATGATAACGCAGATGATAGGCACTTTCAACACGGCCATTTCTAACAGGTTACGTGCAATAGCCTCGCCTTGTCCGCGCTCTTCAGCTTCAAGGCCGGGGAATGCTCCCGGAGTATCAATAAGGGTAATAACCGGCTTGTTAAACTTCTCGGCCATTTTCATTAATCTCAAAGCTTTGCGGTATCCCTCGGGGTTAGCCATACCGAAGTTGCGGTATTGGCGCTCCTTGGTGTTACGGCCTTTCTGGTGACCGATAAACATTGCGGTTTGGCCGTTAATGGTACCAAAACCACCAATGATGGCTTTATCATCACCAACGGTGCGGTCACCATGCAGTTCTATGAAATCGTCGCAGATAAGTTCCAGATACTGTAGAGTATAAGGGCGCTCAGGGTGGCGCGATATCTGTACTTTTTGCCAACCGGTAAGGTTGCTATATATTTCTTTCTGTGCCTCTTGCAGTTTAGCTTCTAATTCAGCTACAGTGGCAGACATGTCAAGCTTGTTTTTTTCTTCAACCTGCCTAACCTTTTCAATCTGTCCCTCTATCTCAGCAAGAGGTTTTTCAAAGTCAAATGTGATCTTCATACAATTTTCCCGCCGCTAAATTAAAAAATTCAATCGGCATATTATTTAATTATGAATTTTCAATCGTCTAAGTACTTAAACTATTAACGCTACTTTAGCTGAATGGTGTCGTTTCTTACGCTATCTAACAAAATTATTTGCTTTTTGTCAGCGTTGTATTTAACGGGAAAATCGGCAGAAAACAATACGGACTCACCTTTTTTTGGGGCAGCCAGTTCAATCTCTTTCTTATAATTAAATTTCATCTGATATTCTTTAGACAAAACGTCATAGGTTAACAATGGCAGCCATTTAACTTTCTTCGAGATGATTACCTCAATACCTCTATAATCTGTTAGCGCGTTTCCCTGATAATATTGCCGGTACAAAATGTGATCATCTAAATGGATTACTCTGTCCGATTCTATCTCAGCCACAATAAATCCGAGCCCGATGATACCAATGGTTGACATGAGATATCCAAAGCCAAAAACTCCTATCATTAAAATGAAAGTCACAATTTTAGCCGCCAAATGCTTGTAGGTATCCGCTAAAAACAGCAATTGTGAAGTACTTAAATAAAGCATGGTCACCATCATCCCGTTGAAGGTTGACGATACTGTAGCAATCCGCGTAAACATACATACAAGCGTTATCAGGCTTATTCCCAACGGTGCGAGTATGAGTATTTTGCGAAGTTTCAGGCGGTGCCGAGTTAAACTTATTGACAGTTTCGCAATAACCGGATAAGTTAGTAAAGCAATCCAAATAAGTACTGTAAGAGTCATTAACTTAGGTTTTTATTTCAATCTGTAATTACTCCACCTTCATCACCTTAGTACGCTTGCTTATCCCGTTTTCATTAAATGCCTCAATCTGGAAATAATAGGGCGTATCTTTCTCCATCCCATTAAAATAGTACTCGTTTACATTGTACACCATAATGTTATTGTACAGTTTATCAGGCGCTATGCCCATGTAGATGGTGTAGCCGACTGCACCATCAGTTTGCTGCCAACGCAGCCAGGAGTTGCGGCTTTCGGCCTTACCGCGTAATACGATGAAATTTTTAACCGTATCAGGCACTACTCCTACCCCTTTACCAAACACTCTGAAGCCTGACAGCGCAAATTTACCTGTAGGCATGTGCAGGTTGGTGATTTTCAGGAAGCGGGCTTTAACCGGTGTTTTCAGTTCTACATAATCGTGTGGTACATCGCTTTTGTTTTGGCTTTTATCAACAACGGTCTTCCAGGTTTTACCATCGTTTGAGGCGGTTATTTTACACTGATGATAAACACCTGATGATTTTCCCATAAACCCGGCATCCTGATCGGCATAATTGATCTGGATAGCTTTGACCGTGCTTACCCCGCCCAGGTCGGTTTGCAGCCATTCGCCTTTGTCGGCGGTTTTGGCGCTCCAGTAAGTTTTAATATCCTCATCTACCGCCAAATTAGGCACGTAAGCACCAAGGGTTGATGATACCTGCACGGGCTTGTTGTAATTGAGTAACATCCAACCGGTAAAATCGTCGTTTTTGACATGGTCTTCTTTGCCATTTGGCAGATAGTGCGGATAATCGCCGTAAGCGGTATTAGTGAACATCGTCCCATCTGCATCGAAACCTGCCGGCCAGAAACCTATACGGCGTTCAAAGTTGTTCTTTACATCTATCACCATGGTTGAGATGTGCCAGTAGTTACCAAACTTATCCGCCCAGGTTGCGCCGTGGCCAGCACCTTTTGCAAAGCCGCCCGGTTTGTAACTGAACGGATTATGCTTTTGATATGTGAATGGACCAAGTGGTTTATCGCCGACATAAACCCCGTCGCCATAACCACGACCTTCGGTGCCGGGTGCAGCGTATTGCAGGTAGTACTTGCCGTTATGTTTGTTCATCCAACCACCTTCCATAAACCCGGTGAGGAACACATTATCGTTATTCTCACCAAAACGCTCCCAACCATGCTGCTCCCAGTCGAGTTTGATCATCTCTTTTTTGGGGCCGATGGGTTCAAACGTTTTGCGGTCTATTTCCTGCCCGTACATGGGTAGCGTATTGCTGCTGCCGTGATAAATGTACACGCGGCCGTCATCATCAGCAAATAACCCCGGATCCCAGGCACCTACTTTGAAGTAATCTTTGGCGGCCTTCCATGTATCGGTACGCGGATCGGTACTCATCCAAAGGGTAAAATCTTTATTATAAGTTGAACCTATCACCAGCAGGGTATCGCCTAAAACCAATGTACCGGGCGCACAAAGTTCATCGCCTTTTACCTCATTATAAGGCCTTACAAATTTACGCGACACAAACTTCCAGTTCAGCATATCGGGGCTCCACCAGTAACCAAACTGATTGGTGCTGAACAGATAATAATTCCCCTTGAAGAAAGTCATGGTTGGATCGGCGGTGGCGCGGTGCTTGCCCCAGGCGGCAAAGTTGGCGAAAGGCATATAACCATAATCAAGGTTGAGCGGATTGCAGTAAGTTAGCCGTTTGGTTTGGGCCGATGCCTGCAAAGCAAACAATACAAAAAGGATTGTGAAAATGCGGAGTTTCATAAAGGCGGTGCAATTGGTGTGGTTCAAATATCAGACTTTTATATACAAAATCAACCTGCCATTGTGAGCTTATCGAACCACTCGTCGCGTGGCAAGGTCTTCGACAGGCTCAGAGTGACAATTCATGGCGTGAACAGGTGTTCACGTTCACGCCATGAACACCGTGAACGCTGTGAACACTCATGAACACGCGACACGGTGACCCGGTTGAAGCACTTCAGCATATAAAGGTCTTCGACAAGCTTAGACTGACAGTTTACTCAACAAAAAACGCCGGTACCTTAACAGCCCGGCGTTTTTCCTCGCATTCACATCCAGGGAATTGCATCCCAGAAGATTTTGCGTGTGTTATTGCGCTCTTGTTATCATATAACCAATCATTATACCATTTGTTGGGTAGTGATTCAAAATAAGGCGATTGTAGTTTTTAATTCACCACCAGTGTTGCTATGGAATGTGGCTCGGCAGTGGTTTTGGCTGCTTTTCCTTTTATCCAAAGACTGTAATCAATTTTTTCGTCGGTACGGTTCATTACCACCACGGCAATCTTGCCATCGGGGTTCATGTAGGCTGTACTCAACAGTTTATCCCTGCTGGCCGAACTGGCTATGCGCCTTGCCCCCGGACGGATATATTTTGAGAAATGGCCGATATAATAATATGAATTGGTGTAAAGTAGCTTTCCGCTCCGGGTATCTGCATGTACCGGCGCGAAGCAGAAATTGCCTACATGGTTTGGGCCGCCTTTTTCATCAAGCAGGATGTTCCAATCAGTCCATGCCACGGTACCCGCGTTAAAATCATTTATCATGGAGAGGCCATAACGCTCGCCCAATGCCCAATCGTTCAGTCGCTCGAAATCAAATTTCTCCACACAACCTTCAGTAAAAACCAGGTTTTTATCAGGAAAAGCTTCGTGAGTAAGGCGTACGCTTTCAAAGTTTTGGCCAGCACCTGTCCAGGTTTCGTACCAGTGGAAACCTATACCCCAAACGTATTTAGCCGCAGCGGGGTCTTCCATCATGGTACTGGCACGCTGGTAAAGCAGGTCGCGGTTATGATCCCACACGATGAGCTTTTTGTTACCCAGTCCATTTTTGACAAGCGTTGGGCCTAAATAATTCTTTACAAAGTCGCGCTCTTCCTCGGCAGTGTAGTTGCATGATTCCCATGTTTGGGTAGCCATAGGTTCGTTTTGTACCGATAAGCCCCAAACAGGCATGCCCAGTTTTTCGTAGATCTTGATGAACTTTACATAAAAGTTGGCCCAGCTTTGCGCATACTCCCGTTTCAGGTGGCCCCCATGTAATACATCGTTATTAGTTTTCATGAAAGCCGGTGGGCTCCAGGGCGAAACAAACATAGGCAGCTTACCACCCGCAGCCTGCGTAGCTGCCTTTATAAAAGGTATTCGGTATTGTTTATCGTGACTAACATCAAAAGTCGACAGGTTTTTATCGCTATTACTTACATAACTGTAGCTGCCGCTACTAAAATCACAGCTTTGAATATTGGTTCGGGCAAACGTATAACCGATACCATCTTTGCTGTAATACGCTTTTAGTAGTTCATCTTGTTTATCCTTTGGTAGTTTATAAAATGTTTCGGCAACGGCATCTGTTAAAGCCCCACCTATACCCAGCATGGTTTGAAATTTTCTTTCAGGATCTACAAACACAATGGTTTCTGTTTCCGGTGGCTGGGCCTCGGTCTCAAACTTTAGTTCACCGGCGGGTTGTAGGCGCTTGTTAGATTCCTTTTCGGTTACAAATACTTTTACGGTGCGGTTGGCCGCCGAATACGGTATTGTCTTTTTTGCCGCTCGCTGACTAAATGCACTTGCTGATATACAAACCAGCCCGGCTATTAAAAATTGCTTCTTCATGGTGTGGGGTGTGAGATAATGAAGTATGTTTATTTTAATTGATTCGCTATTTTTTGGATGTACCCAGCCACATCAGGGCATCTAATATCAACTTATCCTCTGCCGGATTGCCAAATGTATTTGAGAGGTCTTTATTAGTATGGTGCTCGTAATCGATATCGTTATGCCCCATGTTAAAGTAGATCATTTTGTAATTTTTGTTCGTCCATACTACGGGATAATAACCATTGTGCCATATCTCGTGCAGTTTCGGTCCTGTACCGAGCGGGAAACTTACCGGATCGATGGAGATGAGTATATCGATGTCGGGATTTTTAGTCAAGTCTTTTTCCCATCGATACCACTCGTTCGGTTGTGATTTAAAAGTAGCGGGCAGGTTTTGGGTGCCAGGATGCGTCTTGCTCTCCACCTTTAAAGTGGCCGATGTTGGCCGCCATGTATTGCTGCCGTACTGGCCCGAGCCAAGAAACTCGTTATGATACCAATTCCAGTTGGCCGGCACAGCCGATTTATCCAGCGCAAAAGCTGAAAAGTGGAAACCCATCCACGCGCCACCGTTTTTCATATAGCGTTCAAAGGCCGCGCGTTGCGGCGAGTCTTCGGGGCGGGTATCCAGAAATATTACCACCTGGTAGTTCTTGAGAAACGCATCATTCAGGTTATTCCAATTAGCGGTGGAGTCAAAAGTGAAATTATACTTTTTGCCCATCGCCGGGAACCATTTAGTAGCCTCATGCAGGAAACTGATATGCGCCTGGTCTTCTTTACCGGTGTAAAAACCTATCACTTTAAATAATGGCTTGGCGGCCTTTTCTTGAGCGATTGTCCGCTGCAAAAAGCACACGCAAATAAGGCCGAACAATATGGCTTTCAGTTTAATATTAAAGGGCATGAAGTTAGATCTTTAGGTTTTGGAAAGCTAATGTAAGATAGTAATATAAAACTTACGTCTTTGCGAGCTACGAAGCAACCTCTTTAGGACAAGCGGCTCTGCATAATTCGGAGATTGTTTCGTTTCTCCAATGACGCACGGGAATAAATTTCTCCCCCGTCAGCAAAAAGCTTCGGGCGAAAGCGTGCAGAACAATGGTGGCCCGTGCAGCGGCGAGGGCATTGCGAAAGCTATTACTGGAGCGATGGCCTGAGAAGTGGGGTAAGAGATTTCCAGCCCGTGGTTATGCCCGCTTTGCAGGGCAGTTGCCTCGAGCGCAAAGAAGTATCTTTGCTGACTTGATCTTTTGCTTCTTTTGTATCAAGACAAAAGAAGTAGCCCCTGCGGCAATGAGCAGACTAACCCCAATTCTAAACACAAACTTAGCATTTGGAATGCCGAAATAAATTCGGCATGACGGCCGGGCTTACTCCTGCAAAACCAACTGCTGATACAACTTACCAATTGCATCCTCTCCATCAACACAAAAGCCGGGGTGTACTTTTGAGGTTTGCACAACGGTACTACGCGTGGCCGTTAACCAGCGGAAACGTGATGGTGCATCCAGTTCGCCGATAGGGCCGGCATCTTTGCCACCTTCGGCTATACGTTGAAATGGGGCCAGATTTTGTTCTACAGTGCCTATATCCAAGTCTTTTGAAAGGGCAAGCAAGCGCACTTTGTCAACCTGGTATAGCATCCTGAGGTATTTTTGTTTGGCGCAGTAAAGGATAACGCCCACGTTAATAAATTCCTCGCGCTCTACCCTGGGCACAACGCGGATAACGGCATACTCAAATAAGTGTTTGTCTTGCATTTTGTGCTTCCTTTACAAATATTTGAGAGTTGGCTATACGGTTATTCAGGAATTTGGCGTACACCTGCCGCTGGTCGTCTTCTGTGTCAAAAGAGCGGTCGGTTAGCCAAGCATCAGGGATGATGGATACAATTGCGCTGATCAAATCCGGGGTTAATATCGCTTTAAAAGCTGTATCAACCTCTTCCAGCCGATTTGCACGTTTGATCAATACATGGTCTTTTATCTGCACAAAGGGGCGTAACGATTGCTCTTCCCAGTTATCCATACTATGGTGGAAATACAGGGCAGCGCCATGGTCAATCAACCATAATTCTTTATGCCACATCAGCATGTTGGTGTTGCGGGCGGTACGGTCAACGTTAGTGAGTAAAGCATCCAGCCACACTATTTGTGAAGCAAGCAACTCATCAACGGTAGTAACAGTGGGATCAAAGGTTATGGCACCTGACAGGTAATGCAGAGCCAGATTTAGCCCCACGCTAAATTTCAGGAGATCCTGAATTTCTTCATCCGCTTCGGTACGGCCAAATGCTTCGTCAAGGTTTACAAACACCAGTTCGGGAATACGAAAACCCAGTTTACGGGCAATCTCGCCGCCTATCAGTTCGGCAATAAGCGCCTTTGGCCCCTGCCCTGCCCCCCGGAACTTGAGAACATATAAAAAGCCATCATCAGCCTCGGCAATCGCCGGTAATGAGCCACCCTCGCGCAACGGCGTTACGTAGCGGGTAACATTTACGGTTCGTAATTCTGGTGGTTGCGTGGTCATGGTTTGTGATGGCTAAGATATTAATTTGAAGCCTCTCCCCAAACCCCTCTCCAGAGGAGAGGGGCCTAAAATATATATTTATGTCATTTCGAACGAGGTACGAGGAGAAATCTTGTTACTCTGTATGTTCAACTATTAGAGAATAATTGTATTTATCTTCGATGAGCCCCACTGCGTTCTGGTTCTCCTCGCTCTCGCTCGTTCGAAATGACATTACTTTGTTAAGATGGCATCCCTACTCCCGCCCGCTCTTAACCATTCTGTTACAAAGCAAACAAAATCACGCGTTTATGCTTTAACTGTAAAATATTTGCATGCCAAAATGGTTAAAAATATCGCTTAAGGTTATCGGGGTAATCATACTCCTGTTTGTGCTATTGATAGTTGGCGCTACGGTTTACATATCGTTCAACAAAGCCAAAGTGCTTAAAATGGTGAACGAACAACTGGATAAAAGCGTTGACGGCACGCTCGTTATCGGCGATATGAAACCTAATTTTTTTAAAGGGTTACCGCACGTATCACTTACGCTGCAAAATGTTTTGGTGCGCGACAAACAGTTTGACCGCCATAAGCATACTTTACTGAATGCCAAAAGCTTTAATATTTCATTAAACACGCTCGCCTTATTTAAAGGCACTATAGACATTAACCACATCGCTATTAACGATGCTGACATAGACCTGTACACCGATAGCACCGGTTATAGTAATACGGCTGTGTTTAAGAAAGATAATCAAAAAGTAAAGGATAACCCATCTGAGAGCAGCTCGGCCACACAGCTTAAGAATTTCAGTTTTAATGATGTATCATTTACGGTCGACAATCAAAAAGATCATAAACTCTTCAAGTTCGCTATTAACGATTTGAAAGGAAATATGGCTTACCCTGATAGCGGCTGGCATGCTAATTTCCATTTGGATGTGATGGCTAAAAGCATGGCCTTTAACACGCTTAAAGGGAGTTTTATTAAGAATAAAAGGCTTACCGGTAATTTTTCTACGGGTTATAATGAGGATAAAGGAGACATCACCGTAAAAGTTACGCCGTTAAACATTGGTGATAACCCATTCGATATTAATGCAGCCTTCCATACGAAAACGCCGAATACGGATTTCAGCATTAACCTGATAGCCGATCAGATCTTGTGGAAAAGTGCGTCGAACCTGGTAGCAGCAAACATTCAAAAATCACTGAATATGTTTAGCCTGGATAAGCCCATTGATGTTACGGCCGCCATTAAGGGCAGTTTCGGCGGTGGTGGCGATCCGCTTCTGTACATCACGGCGAAGGTTAAGGATAACAAGCTCACCACTCCGGGGGCTGTGATAGAGAACTGTTCGTTCGATGGAGTATTCACCAATCAGTACGCCAAAAACAAAGAATTGAGTGATGCCAATTCTGTTATTAAACTCACCAATTTTAAAGGCACATATAATCACCTGCCTTTTACCATCGATACCGGTAGTGTGGTAAACTTAGATAAACCCATTGCGACTGGTAACTTCCGCTCAAGCTTTCCGGCGGCAGATCTGAACTGGTTCCTGGAAGATGATGTGGCCAAATTTAGCGGTGGCACTGCTGACATCAACCTACGCTATCGCGCCGATGTGGTAGATTACGAGATCAATAAGCCCTTTGTAAACGGTTCCATCAACCTTAAAAATACCGACCTGTATTATCTGCCCCGGGGATTAAAATTGAAAAATACGTCATTCTCACTCAACTTTGTGAAAGATGACCTGATACTAAAGAACATTCGCCTGCAAAGTGGCCGTAGCGTGGTAACCATGCAAGGCCGTGTAAATAACTTCATGAATGTTTATTATGATGCGCCGGAAAAGATTTTGCTTACCTGGCAGATCCATAGTCCGGCGTTGTACCTTAACGAGTTTATGGGTTTCCTGGCCGAACGTAAAGGTGCGCCTGCGGCTAAAAAACGCGGTAACAGCGGCAGCTTTGTTAACCAATTTGGTACCGTATTAGAACGCGGCCGCGCCGAGATGCATATGCAGGTGAATAAGGTTTACTACAAAAACTTTTTAGCTACAGATGCTCACGCCGACCTGCTGACCACCGAGGACGGCGTCATCATCCAGAACGTTGGCGTTAAACATGCGGGTGGGTCATTAAAAATGAATGGTAAAGTGGTGCAGGGAAACAAGCTTAACCGCTTTGCACTTAACACCATAGTGAGCCACGTAAACATGCCGGAATTTTTCAGGGCCTTTAACAATTTCGGTTTAAAAGATTTCACGGCTCAAAATCTTAAAGGTTTTTTATCAGCCAAAACCAACATCACCGGCAGTATAACAGATGCCGGTAATACCGTAGCGGACTCTATAAAAGGTAATCTTGATTTGAGCTTACGCGATGCCGCTTTATTGAATTTCCAGCCGCTACAAGGTGTTGGTAAATTTGTGTTTCCATTCCGGGACTTAAAGAATATCCAGATACTAACGCTGGATGCTCACTTTGTTGTTAACGGCGATATGATCACAATTAAACCGATGGAAGTAAGCTCGAGCGTTTTAAATGTGGATGTTGAAGGTGTATATGGCCTTAACCGCGGTACCAATATCGCTTTGGATATCCCGCTGCGTAACCCCAAGGATGACTTTAAGATCACCGACCCCGAAGAACGTAAAAAGAAACGTTTTAAAGGTATTGTGGTACACGTACGCGCCCACGAGGAAGACGGTAAAATGAAAATTGGCTGGAATAAGAACCACAAAGACACGAGTAAATAAGAAAAGCGGATCTCTCTGTCCGCCTTTCCTTCTTTATAATTGATATCGTTATTCCGCTATTTTAATCGTGGTATTAGTAGCAACAGATGCTGTTACCTGGTAACCCGGCTCAACTACTGCATTCTTACCTTTCAAAAGCAAAAACAGAACACAAACTAATACACCTAATACAATAGACAAAGTTTGTTTGTTATCTCCTTCTTTATAAAGATTGCTGTTTGATAAAAATACTTCCTGGCCATCTACCGCAGTTACAGATCTTATCTGCACTTCTACGTAACCTTCTTTACCGATAGCTTTAGAGTGTTGGGTTCTTACAATTTGACCTTTAGCTATTGAGCCTGCTGCTATAACAATTTTGTCGCCAACTTTAATATCAGATTTTATCCTGAAATCTACTACCTGGCCAACTGTGGCTTCTTTGGAATCGATAGTTGAAACTGTTTCCATTACGACAGCAGTACCTGACGGCAATATTACATCAAGCGGTTTGCGTATGGTAAAAGACATACTTAGG
>JAESTD010000239.1 GCA_016763755.1 Mucilaginibacter sp. | reverse complement strand
CCCCGGCGGTCCGCCACCAAATTTTCATCCCGATAGCGTGAGGCAACAACCGCCGCCGAATATGCGGCCTGACAGCACCAGTCGGCCACAAATGGCACCGGGCAACATGCCTCCACCTCAATTTGCTAATCGCCCGCCATTTGCAAGGCGCAAACATTTTGATTCTTCGAGCTTGTTTCTGTTTCTAATGATCATGGCTTTGAGTACGGCTATAAAAACGGTAGTACAATGGCAAACTACCGAGCAACGTGCCATCAGCGCTGAGGCCGAAAAAGCCAATGCCGAGCTATCCTTCCTAAAAGCACAGATCAACCCGCATTTTCTGTTCAATACCTTAAACAATATCTACACGCTGGCTATCACCAGCAGTGAGCACACTGCCGATAGTATTATGAAACTATCAAACATTATGCGCTATGTTACCGACGAGGTAGAAGAGGATTTTGTAGAGCTGCAGAGCGAGGTGAATTGTATCTCAAATTATATAGACCTGCAGCGCCTGCGACTTGGTTCAAAAACTATGGTAAGTTTTGCAGTACAGGGCGATTTGAACGGCAAAAAGATAGCGCCACTTTTACTGATGACCTTTGTTGAAAATGTATTTAAATATGGTATAAGCAAACAGTACCAGAGCGATATTGATATTAACCTGCTGGTAAAGCCCGATACCATCACCTTCCTGTGCGTGAACCCTATATTTGAGCGCAACGAGAAACTGGAACGTACAGGCATCGGCCTCAACAATACCCGTCAGCGTTTAAAACACCTGTATCCGGGCAAACACATCCTCAATATAAAAGACGAGAATAGCCAGTTTATGGTAGTATTAACCTTACATAATTAAACGTTATGCAGTTGAAATGTGTTGCTATAGATGATGAGCCACTGGCGCTGGAACTGATAAAAAACTACGTATCGAGGTTTCCTTCGCTCACTTTGGTACAAACTTTTGAGGATGCTATTTCAGGTGCCGAATACCTGCGTAAAAATCCCGTTGACCTGCTTTTTGTAGATATCAACATGCCTGATATTACGGGCATAGACCTGGTACGGGCACTGGACAGCAAACCCATGGTTATATTTACCACTGCCTACAAAAATTTTGCATTTGAGGGTTTTGAATTAGAGGCGATTGATTACCTGCTGAAACCAATAGATATAAAACGCTTTGGTAAGGCTATTGAAAAAGCTGCAGACTATTATCGCTATAAGAATGCGATCAACGGCGATGGCGAAGGCGACAGCCTTTATGTATATTCCGAATACAAAATGGTGAAGATAAACCTGAAGGACATCGAGTACATTGAAAGTATGGAAGATTACATCAAGATCCATCTGCAATTCGATAAAACTATCCTCACCCTGATGCCACTTAAGAAAGTGCTGGAGAAACTACCAGAAGAGCGCTTTCAGCGTATCCACCGCAGTTATATAGTGCCTGTTAGCAAGATCATCTCTATCCAAAACCGTAAGCTAAAATTACCAGCCATAGAGCTGCCGATCAGTGAAAGCTATGCTGATTTTGCCCGCAGATGGATGAAATTGAGATGAAAAAACTGCGGTAATCGACACATAGCTGCCGTTTACCGACACCCGCTTTGTCTCCGTTTGCAAGTCTGATACTTTTACAGAAGTAAACTAAACGTTCAACCCCCTACTAAACTTCTGTAATCATGGAACGGAAACATTTTTTAAGATCATTTGCAGTTGCCGCAGCGGCAGCACCAATGTTGTTTGATGCCTGTAAAAAAGACTCGGCCAGTTCAACAATCGATTCAACAGGCACCACAACGTCGGCAGAGGCCAACTCAAGCAGTAGCGCCTGCCGTGTAACCCCTACCGAGGTTGAGGGCCCTTACCCATATCCAGGTGGTGAGTTAAAAAACCCGCTCGACAGATCTGACATAACCGGCGGGCAAACCGGCGTTCCGTTAGTGCTTAACCTGTTGGTGGTAAACACCAACGATAATTGTAACGCGGTTGAAAATGCCCGAGTTGATATCTGGCACTGTAGTAAAGACGGCTACTATTCTGGCTATGGTAACCAAAACGGGAAAAGCTTTGTAGGCGAAACCTTTCTGCGTGGATACCAGACAACCGATAGCAAAGGCGCAGTAACGTTTAACACGGTTTATCCGGGTTGGTACCAGGGCAGGGCAACACATATTCACTTTGAGGTATTTGTAAATAATGTGCTGAAGAAAACCGCGCAATTTGCATTTCCTGAAACTATATCTGATGCAGTGCATACACACTACGGTGTAGGCGTAAACACTACCCGTAATGCTAATGACGGCATACTTGGCAACTCAGCTACCGATCTTGCAAACGAAACGCCATCATTAACCGGAAGCATTGCGGCGGGATATACCGGCACTTATACTTTCGGCATTCAATTATAAATTCACCGGGACAGTAAAAATATATAACAAATTAAAATGTATCGTTATGTCAAAAGCTATCATCAAACTTACCTACAAACAGGTTATCGACTCATCGGCTAATACAGACTTTGAAAGGGGCATACTGTCGGCATCGTACCGCGAGTTTTTACTGAAATCGCAGGCATATAATCCAGGTAATATGCTCAAAACATTCAGCGAAATGAAGAATAATGATGGCCGGGCCAATTCATTACACTACAAACTGAGTTTTTCCATAGGTTACTTTATTGAATCCTTGAAGAATAAGATTCCTGTGCTAACCGATACGCTTGGCAATAACATAACTTTTGAGGTCTCGCATCTGGAATTGATAGAATCGGATATTACAGATATATCAGCTCACAAAATCGCTATCAATTATATCACAAGCGATTTACTGTTGATGAACACCATTGGCGAATACCTGGTACTATCTGCCAACCATGGCGAAAGTACTTTCACCGTTAAAATGCAGGACCATTTAGCTATAAGTAGTTATCACAATATTAATAGCGCTGGGTTAAACAAGCAAAATATTTTAGCGGCATAACAGAATACCCCGGATTTTTTTTCATAATTGTGTTGGTTTAGTTCGATGCCCTGCAGGTGTGCAGGGCATTTCTTTTTAGCCACATTTTTAGAAAATTAATTTTTGATAAACTTTACAACGTCGGTTTTTCCATCTTTTGATGTAGTGATAACTGAATACACGCCCGAGCGCAGTTGAAGAAAATTAACCGATACATTAACACCGGTACTTGTATTTCTGATAACCGACAACGGTATCTGCATTAAACTTCCGCGGTTAAGGTCAACTATTTTTACGCCTGATAATCCTTTGTAATTTTTAGGGAAAATTATATCAAAGTTATCGATAACAGGATTTGGGTAGATAACTAACTTGTTAAACTTTTGGATAGTAAGGTCATTATCCGGATTGTTGTCACTTATTGCAGCGCTACTTAACGAATTTGTTGTAGCCTTATTAAAGGCTAAGGTATTAGCCGGGGCAGCATTAGCCCCTTTTACAATCACCAAATATTGGCATAACGCCCCCTTGGCCGGCGATGCCATATTCCCGCCGAAACTCACATTACCCGCCTGATAGGCTTTGCTATACAAGGCAAATGATTTTAACTTGGGATCATCAATTGGAAGGGTTTCGCTAAGTTTTGTCCAACCGGTTGCTAACCACGCAGGCCGTTGCGTGCCCCTTGTGTCGTAGGCAATATAAACCGTAGCATTTTGCGTTAGGTTGGCTTTAATTAATTGCGAAACGGTACTCGCTTTATCATCGTTAGCCGTTCTGATAATCGTTGCATTGGCCAAAACCGCCGGCACCGACGTAATTTTATAAGTTCTATCTGTGTAATAAACCAATCCGGTGGCCATGCTCGCTGTTTGATAACTTCTTCCGCTTGTGGCAGAAACATTGGTCACCAACTCCATGTTTGTTGGCAACTGTTCAAAAACCGCATTGATGTTACGATTTGTATCAACAACTAATGTAAGCGAGGTATCTGTAGAGGTAGTATCGCCACCCCAGGTCTTAAATTTCCAACCTGCCGCTGCCGTTGCATTTAAAACTACCGTGTCGTTTAAGGCATAATAGCTTTTATCAGGCGTTTTGGTTACAGTACCTTGCCCTGTGGTGTTTACAGTAACTAAATATCCATCTATATGATTTACCGTTATATTAACACAGAAAGATGCCTTAGAATTTGTTGCGATGTTTGTAGCCGTAATATTTGCATTATAATTGCCCGGCGCCAAACCGCTTGCATCGATTACCGCTTTTATATCAACGCTGTTTAATGTAGCTATTGCTGTCTGATTTTTTATGATCTTAAGCCAGGGCGCATCAGATATGGCTGTATATGATGCATCATCCTCAACACTATAGAGCAGGTTGCTGATAGTGTCAACACCGTTGTTATTAACAGATTTTGTGAAACACGGATAAACAAACCCAAGGGTGCGCTTGGTAGTTCTTGTTACGTTGGCAATGTAGGTTTCTTTACGCTCATCGGCGTAACTGTCTTTTGCTCCATTGGTGATGATAAACTTTGTGCCCGCAATTTTGGCGGTTAGTCCCAGGTAACTGCCGGGAAGTCTATAGGCCGAAAGATCTGTCCAGGTGCCGGGGCCGTTATTAGCCTGTGGTGTGTACTGGTAGGTAGTATTTTGTGTAACATTATTAAAGCCTTGCCCTGCTACCAAAAATATTTTGCCATCCACGGCAAAAGTAGCGCCCTCAGCATGCGAACGCGGTTTAGGCAGATCCTTAAGTCTTGTCCAGGTATCGGTAGCTACATCGTAAACGTGGCAATAAACCTGGTCATTAGCGCCGCAATCATGTTTAAACTGCCCCCCAAAGGCATAGATCTTCCCGGCTAAAAAAACATAACTTATATGGTGGCGCGGAATAGGCATTGGCGCCAACTTGTTTTCCCAGGTAACCGTGCTGCGGTTAGCCATGTATTTATCTACATCAATAGTTAGGTGTAAAGTTGCCTGGTCATCACAAATAGTAGGGCCAAAACCACCAAAAACGTGTATGGTGCGCCCTACCAAAACATAACCGGCAGCGCCGATGGGAAACTCCTGATGAGTTGCGGGATCTATCAGCCTTGGGCCATCGCTCCAGGTGTTGGTGGTAATGTTATAGATTAAAACCTGGCTGCTTACCGGGCCATGGGCGTCAACAGCGCGGCCACCAATAAGCCAGATATTATCATCAACTAAAACTACGCCCTGGTGGGTTATTTCTTTACCGGCGGGTATTGATGCAATTGTACTCCATTTGTTTGCTGCTATATCATAAACCTCGTTGGTTTTCTCAATAATGGGGTTATCGCCGAAACCACCAAAAACGTATAATTTGTTCTTGTAGATCACATCATTTGCTTCCGCCCTCTTCACCAACTCGTCTGCTTTTCGCGTCCACTGTGCATTACTGATATTGGTGGAAACTACAATTACTAAAAGTACGTTAACGGCAAATACAAATACACGGCTTAATAACCGGGTGGGCTTCAGGCTGGTTGAGGGAATCATGATAAGTAGCTTAAATTATTGGCTATCAACAAATAACGAATAAACTTAGTACTTAGTAAAAGTCTTAACAAGGGCTGACCCAAAATTGTGTAATCACTTCACACTTACAGGTATGTAAAACCGGCAATGTTATGGAGATAATTATCCATCATGCCAATGTCGATCAGGTCATTAAGATAACCAATGTGCATATCCGGGCGAACGATAACGGCTTTGCGGGTACCTTCTGTTATTTGCAGCACATCAAACACCTTTTGGTTAGCCGATGAATACGGTAAGTGGAAAAAGTTGATGGCTCCATTATAATCCTGAGTAAGCCATTTGGCAATAGCAAACAAAAAACTCTCCTGCACATGCCCAAAAGTTAGCAGTGTAAAACCTGGTTTAGCGCACCAGGTATGGATATCTGTTAAGGCTTTTTTCTTTTCATCAAAGATCTCCAGGTAGGGCAATCTGTCGCCGGCTTTGATATCAGTGGGGCGACCGAGAGATAAACTCAATTTACTATCGCGATAGCTAATACCGGTTTGCGAAGCACGTTTAAAGAATTGCTCGCGGATTGAATTGTTCTCCCAGCCAAATTTAAGCACCTTGGGCACCACATATCTTTTCAGCAAATTGCCAAACCAGCTGCGCGAGGTAACCACATTAAAAATTCTGTCGGTAGTGTTTAACAATTCTTTAGCAACCGGCATACGCTCATCGGCATAGCTGGTGAGGATATTGCCAACCATTTGCCCTTTAAGTACTGCGGCCAGTTTCCAGGCAAGGTTATAGGCATCCTGCAAGCCTGTGTTCATGCCTTGCCCGCCAACAGGCGAGTGGATATGAGCCGCATCTCCTATCAGGAAACAATTGGCTTCGCTAAAAGCTGTTGCCATGCGGTGGTGCAATTTGTATGTAGTGAACCAGTTGAGTTTCTCCACCTGCAGATCTTTTTTGGTGATGCTGTTAAGGGCAGGTAGTACGGCATTCATTGTCAGGTTTTCATCCTGTTGCTCCAGTTCATCAGGCAAACTGGCAACTATCCTGAATGTATTCGCCTCGGGCAAAGGGAAAAATCCTGCAAAACCACGCTGATCGATATAAAGGCTAACTAACTGATCGTCGATTATAGCTTTCAATTTTACATCAGCCAAGAAAAATTTATGGTTGTAAGTATCGCCTTTAAAGTGCATACCCATCTGCTTTCGTATTACGCTGTGGGCACCATCGGCACCAATTACATAATCGCACGTGATATTGTAGGTATCGTTGCCGGATTGCAGTGTGGCTTCGCTTTTACTACCTAATTGCTTTAAGCTGACAAGTGACGTTTGCCAGTAAACGGGGCAAGTGGCCTGGGTAAGATAATCCAGCAACACGCGTTCGTTCTTACTTTGGGGATAGAGCAGGATATATGGAAACAGGGTTTGATCATTACCAATTTCACCCAGATCTAATCCGGCGAGATGTTTACCATCTTTATAATAGGCTAAGCCTTTCGCTTTTTTGCCTTCCTGTAAAAGTCTGTCAACCACACCCATCTGCCGATAAATTTCCAGCGAGCGGGCCTGCACAGCCAGGGCTTTTGACTGATCTGTTGGGCCGGGTTTACTATCGATGATAACCGGCTGGATGCCATAACGCAGCAACTGTGCAGCCATCATCAATCCGGATGGACCTGCCCCTACAATGAGCACGCTGGTATGTTGCGGCGGCGCTATCATCAGGCATGGAATAAAAGGAAAATAGCAGGACGTTTACGCAGATCGGGCACTTGTTTTTGCCAGGCCGCTATGGTTTGTGTTTTTATAAACTCTGTTGGTGCAGTAATATCGCAGGCAATGCAGAGGCGGGTATTGGGCTTGCAGGTTTTCAAAACTTCTTGCAGCATACTATCGTTACGGAAGGGCGTTTCGATAAACAACTGGGTTTGCTTGTGGCGCTCGGCCGCAGCTTCCAATTCTTTGATCCGGCGGGCGCGTTCGACTTTATCAATGGGCAGGTAGCCGTGGAAGGTAAAGCTTTGTCCGTTAAAACCGGATGCCATCAGCGCCAGTAGAATTGAACTCGGCCCAACCAGCGGAACAACCGTTATTCCTTTACGATGTGCCTCGGCAACAATATCTGCACCGGGATCGGCAATACCCGGGCAACCGGCCTCACTCATCAGGCCTACATCGTTACCAGCCAGCAATCCTTTAAAGAAATCTTTAAGACCGCTATCGCGGTTATGTTTGCCGTAATCATGGATCAGCAGTTCGCTTTGCGGGGTTTTCAACCCGGCTTGTTTAAGAAACTTGCGGGCGGTTTTCTCGTTCTCTACAATGTATTCCTTAATACTGTTGATGGTATCGGTGAGGTAAGGCGTAAACGATTTGGCCGCAGCATCGTCAGCAAGGGGTACGGGTATGAGATAGAGAGTTCCGTTTGACATGATACAAGTATAAGGCAAAAATGAAAATATGGTTTGGTTTAAAACAAAAAGAGACGCGAAGTATCGCGTCTCTTTTATGTATGTATATCTCCTTATTTCAGTTTAGCCAAAGCCTGGCGGATGCGTGGTATCATCTGCTCGATTTCTTCAAGCGCAGTTGCACCTACCGATGCGCGGAACCAGGTCACTTCTTCGCCGGTACCAAATGCTGAGAATGGCACAAATGCCACGCCTGCTTCTTTTATCAGGTAAAAATTTACATCGGCGCTATTCTCCAACTCCTTGCCATCGGCAGTAGTTTTGCCGGTGTAATCTAACTTAATAGTAAGGTAGATAGCACCCATTGGCTCTATTGAATCCACCGCAAAGCCTTCTGCTTTCAGTTCCTGGAAACCTTCGTGCAGAGTATTGAGGCTGGCCTGGATCCTGCCTTTAAGGGTATCAAGAAAGTTATTTACATAGCCATCGTTTTTCAGATATTCGGCCATGGCAACCTGCTCGGCCTTAGGCGACCATGCACCCATATGGCCAACAATGGCTTTCATGTTGTTGATGATAAACGCAGGGCCAAAACCCCAACCAACACGCACACCTGTTGCAGCAAAACACTTTGAGCCACCATCTATAAATACGGTGTAATCCTTCAGCTCGGGGCGAAGGGTTACCGGGTCGTAGTGTTTGTACTCGCCAAAGGTTAGCTGAGAGTAGATCTGATCGTACAACAGGTATAATGGTTTCTCATCAGCACCACGGCTTTTGTTTTCGGCTATGACAAGGTCGCAAATTTCTTCGAGGTCTTTTTTGCCGAACATGGTACCCGTCGGGTTCAATGGCGAACAAAGTGCCAGCATGGTTGCACCCCTTAAATGCGGGCGGATCTCATCTGCCGTAGGCATAAAATTATTTTCGGGGCGGGTTTCTACCAACACCGCTTCTGCACCGGTAAGGTCGCAGTAGTGGTTATTGTTCCATGATGGTGTAGGGAAAACCACTTTATCGCCCGGGTCAACTAATGCCAGGTAAGTAGAATATATCAACGGGCGTGAACCGCCCGAGATCAGGATCTGGTTGGATGCATAATCTAAACCCAAAGTACGGCTCAGGAATGATGACACGCTTTCGCGCAGACTCAGCATACCATCAGCAGGCGGGTAATTGGTTTGATTATGATTGTATGCGTCGATAATACCGTCGCGTAGTTCTGCAGGGATAGGATAAATATCAGCGTCAAAATCGCCAATGGTTAGGTTGGCAATGTTTTGGCCTTGCTTTTTCAGTTCGTTGATCTCCCCGGCTATTTTAATGATTTCAGAGCCATGAAGATTTTGTGCTAATACCGATATTTTCATTGTAAGATATATTGAGCGGCAAAGATAGGGAAAACGAGTAAAGCAACGCCCTGTCATTCTCCATTGAGAGAGAGGGACAGGGCGTAAAATAAGGTGAAAGATTTTTAGCTGATAGCGTTAAATCACACTATATAATTCCAACCGTGTGTATCTTCAGCACGGCCGTATTTGATAGCATCCATTGTTTTGAAGATCCTGTTAGAGAACTCGCGGGTTGCAGGATCGCTCAGGAAATACTCTTCGCCATCAACTACAAATGAAGCAACCGGTGCAATGGTAGCAGCAGTACCGGCACCAAAAGCGTCAGTAAGCTTGCCATTTTTAGCACCTTCAGCTAACTCGGCAACAGATACTTTGCGCTCCTCAACCGGGATACCCCAGTCGTTAGCCAAAGTAATAACGGTATCGCGGGTTACACCATCCAGGATGGTGTCTTTTGCTTCGGCAGTTACTAAAGTACCATCCAACAGGAACATTGCATTAGCAGCGCCCATTTCTTCAACGTACTTGTGTTCTTTAGCATCAGTCCATATCAATTGGTCAAAACCTTCTTCAGCAGCTTTGCGGCCCGGCAGCATCGATGCTCCGTAGTTACCTGCAGCTTTTGCATAGCCCATGCCACCTTCGGCAGCGCGGGTGTAATGCGTTTCAATTTTAACGCGAAGTGGCTTTGAGAAGTAAGGGCCAACCGGGCCTAACAACACGATAAATTTATAAGTAGCCGATGGTGTTACGCCCAGAAAAGGATCTGTAGCAAACATGAACGGGCGAATATACATGGCATGGTTAGCTTTAGCCGGAATCCAGTCCCGGTCTATATCAACCAGGGCAGCAATGCTTTGCACAAAAACACCCTCGGGCAAAGTTGGCATACAAAGGCGCTCTGCCGAATTGTTGAAACGGATAGCGTTCTTATCAGGGCGGAAGATAGACACCGTACCATCTTCGTGTTTATAAGCCTTAATACCTTCAAAAAATGCCTGACCGTAATGCAGCGCAGAAATAGCCGGGCTTATTGAAATCGGGCCATAAGGGACTATCTCAAAGTTTTTCCATTCGCCGTCGGCATAATCAGCCACCAGCATATGATCAGAAAAAACTTTACCAAACGGAAGATT
>JAESTD010000238.1 GCA_016763755.1 Mucilaginibacter sp. | reverse complement strand
TGGGGTAGATTAATCTATCAAAAATAATGTCACTTCGATCCGCCGGCTGGCGGAGAGAAATCTTGTTATTGGAGAAGTCTAAACTTACAGAGTAACAAGATTTATCTTCGATGAGCTCCACTTCGTTACGGTTCTCCTCGCTGTCGCTCGTTCGAAATGACAAGGCAAACTAAGAAGATGTGTCATTGCGAGGAGCTATAGCGACGAGGCAATCTCATATGCAGATTCGATATGCTTGTCCTATGAGATTGCCACGCTGCAGCTCGCAATAGGAAGTTGTGCGTAGTCATGTTGAGCCTGTTGAACCACTCGCCACGCGTATAGGTCTTCGACAAGGTCAGACTGACAGTCTTACTTTTTCTCCTCTGCCTTCTTTACCAAAAAATCCAGCGCCGCTGCATCAGCTAATGGATTTGCTGCGGGTTGCTCTCCTAAGTACATGGTTTGCAGGCCTTTTGCAGAATATGCCGGCCAGTTAGCCAGGCCTGCGCCATTCGGGTCGCCGGTCTTTACAAAGTTTACCCAGTAGGATGAAGCTTCATCTGCCAATTTGTTATCTACGGCTTCAAAGGGGCGGTTCACAAATTTGAGGTTATTGAATATGTACGGCACTTCAGCGGTGTGGAAAGCACCATACTTTACAAAATCGGGTGTAGCAGGCATGCGGCGGGTAAAGCGGTACAGGTAAACCTTTCTGCCTTTCGCAGCCTGGATATTGGCCCAACTATAGTTTTGGATGCCGAAGGTCATATCGCGCGAGATGTTGATCTGTGAGCGCTCTGCTTCAGCATCGGTGCTACCTGGGAATAGTTTTAGGAAAGCGTCGGCATCAGTACCGTATTGTTTCTGCGCATCTGCCTGGTAATCTTTCGCGTTTTTGAGTTGACCAATAAAGGCATCATCCTCGTTCCATCCGGTAAGCAGGTTCACCGGGTTTTCTTTGCCTGCGGCGAAGATAGCTGCTATGCTTTGCGGCAACACATAACCATCAACAATTGGCCTTCCGCCGAACTGTTTTAGCAGTTCATCAGTACTTAATTTACGCAGATCGACCAGTGATCTTGCACCCAGTTTCTCTGCGGTTTCTACACCCGCTTTTTCGGCTTGTGCTAAAGTTGTGCCACCAAAAGGGCCTGCTATAAAATTAGCCCCGCTCTCGGCAATAGCGTTCCTGAACAAACCTTTCGCCAGCGGCGATGCCACCAAACTGTTCACGTTCATTGATCCTGCCGATTGCCCTGCAATGGTCACTTTTGTTGGGTCGCCGCCAAAGGTTGCGATGTTTTTTTGCACCCATTTCAGTGCGGCTATCAGGTCCATCAAACCATAATTACCCGATGCATGATTGGGCGACTCTTTGGTCAGGTCGGGGTGGGCAAAGAAACCTAAGATGCCTACACGGTAGGGAATACTCACTACGATAACACCTTTTTTTGCCAGCGCTTCACCATCATATATCGGCGCGTTGGCGCCGCCGCTTACGAAGCCGCCGCCGTAGATCCATACAAAAACCGGGCGCTTTTCAGCAACTGCCTTTGCGCCCGTCCATACGTTGAGGTATAGGCAATCCTCGCTCAGCGGTTCATCTTTTATCAGGAACTCGCGGGTGTAAACGCCAAATTCATTGGGCTTGCTTTGTATTCCGCTTTTTGCAAAATCAGTGCAAGCTTTTACATCGCTCCACGGTTTTACTGGTTGCGGTGCTTTCCAGCGCAATTCGCCAACCGGCGGGGCTGCAAAAGGAATGCCTTTGTAAATGCGGATACTTTTGTCTTCGCCCACCGTGCCCAATATTTTACCGGCATCGGTTTGTAAAACATCTGATTGTGCAGCTGCATTAAGGGCAGGCAGCAGGGCTGTGAGCAGGACGAACAGGCGTTTCATGTTTTTTAATTTAGGTTTGTAATAAAAAAGCTAAGGCGTAAAGGTTCAGTAGTGTGACTTTGCGCCTTAGCGAAAATGTAGCTTAAGTTACGGTTTTGCGGCCGCTTTGGTGTACTTAGCTGTGCGGGCGTCTTTGATAACACCTTTCCAGTTTAAGCCGTAGCCAAAATCGTAAATATGGCCTTCGGCATCTTTGTAGCATTTCATATCCAGCGGTACATCTTCAAACTGTGCCTCAACGGTAAGCATATCTAAAGGCATTTGCATTGGCAATAGCGCTGTAGGCTCTATTTTACCGGTTAAGATATCCAAACTTGCCTGTCCCTGCACGCCAAAATCGGCAATAATAGCAGCCGCATTTTTCTCGAACTCGCCAAACACCATCGGGTTGTTCAGGTTTACTGATACAATGACCGGCTTGCCTTTCATCTTGGCATAGGTATCATTTACCATAGCCAGGTCGGTTACGTTAGTTGATACATCTGATTTACCTTTATAACTACGGTTGGTGCTTTTCTCTAACGGGTCGCCGCCTGCAAGGCTGGTGGCGCGGGCAGTCTCGGCAGTGTATTTGCTGTATTGTAATGATACCGGCAGATAACCGTTACCGCCGTTTTTGGCGTCTTCCTCATCATAGCCACCATGCCCAATCGGACTGGCAATAAATACCAATGCGTAATCTGCTTCGTCCGGGTTATCGGTTACTTTGAAATATTTTTTAACGATGTCCATATTAACCGGGTATTCCAGTTTCTCCGGATAAGGCATGCCCAGGAAGTTCTTACCCGCAGGCGTAAATTTCTTAGGCACGTAGACTGTTTTTCCGCTTTGCAAAGGCAGCACGCCGCCTTTGTTCTTCAGCATCACAATGGATTTTAGCTGCGCCTGGTAACCGGCATCCATAAACTCGGGCTTTCCAACTGTTTGTTTGGTTTTCTCCGGATCTAAGTACGGGTTCTCGAACAAACCGGTACGGAAGCTACCGCGAAGTAAACGAACTGCAGATTGCTCAAAGCGTTCGCGCATCCATTTTTCACCATGCTCTTTAACGCCCATTTTATAGGCATCAAGAACAGGCGCCATATCGTTGTTACCGCCAAACTGATCAACACCAGCCATCAGTATTTTGTAGTGGCGCTCCGCAAGGGTGGCCTTTTCCATACCCCATGATTTTCCCGAGAGGAAGCTGTTTATCACCGTCTCGTCGCCGGTAACCAGCCAGTCGGTGCATACAACACCGTCGTAGTGGTACTTATTGCGCAGCAGATCGGTAATGATGTATTTATTGTAGTTGTTGGCTACGTTCTCATGGTTTTTAGTATCCTGGTTAAAGCTGATGGTGTAGTAAGGCATAACCGCTGCAGCCATTTTGGTTTTACCGCCAAGCTTAAATGCGCCTTCGGTAAAAGGGATCATGTGCTGCGCGAAGTTTTTACCCGGGTAAACGGCATACTTGCCGAAGCCGTAATGCGCATCGCGGCCGCCTTCACCGGCGCCGCCGCCCGGCCAGTGTTTCACCATGGCGTTTACGCTGTTAAAGCCCCAACCGTCCTTAATTTCCTTGTCTCCGGTTGAGGTTTGGAACCCATCTATGTAGGCACGCGCCATATCGGCGGCCAGCCAAGGGTTTTCGCCAAATGTGCCGCTTACGCGATTCCAACGCGGGTCGCTGGCCATATCAACCTGTGGCGACAGCGCAGTTGCAATACCCAGCGCGCGATACTCTTGTGCAGCAATGTGCCCGAAGTTTTGCGTAACCGCCGGATCAAAAGTAGCTGCCAATCCCAATGAGCCCGGCCACATAGAAATAGCGCCACCGGCGCCACCATTATATTCCGCAGTAGCAATGGTGCCGTTGCGCGGGTCTGAACTATTGTTGGCAGGTATGCCCAAGCCAACACCTTCTACATAAGCCTGTACATTGTTGCTCCATTTGGCAGCAACCTCGGGGCTTTGTACCGATGTTACCAGCACGTGGCGCACGTTATCATCCTTTAGAAACTTACGTTGCTGATCTGACAGGTCGAACGGATTGGCCCCGCTTTCGCTAAATGGTTTGCCATTGTAAGTGCCTGCAAATGGTCCCACGGGTATAGAGGGGATCATCTGGTGACGGCTGTATAACATCAATCCCGCAATTTGCTCAACGCTTAGTTTGCTGGCCAGGTCTTTAGCGCGTTCATCAACAGATAAACGCCAGTCTTCATATTTATCCAGCTTTCCGTTTTTATTGAGGTCTTTAAAGGCGAGCCCATCAACGGTGATGATCTTAACACCCGATGTGGTGGAGTAGCCAAGCGTTTGCCCACCCGTATTTGTTACAGTGGCAATATCGCCATTTTTGGTTTCCGTCCATTTGTTTTGCGCAGAGGCCATAGCAGGCAATAGAGCAAGCAGCAGCAGGTAATTTTTTTTCATAAAAAATAGCAGCTTAATTAAGCGGTATGGGTTTTATTGGTTATCAGTCACTTGGATTGTGTCTGTTTTACACAATGCTAAATATTAAAAATGTAAATCCCAAATAAAATTTACACGCAATACGCTTTTAAAAACTTATCATACATTTGAGGTACATCACTTATTATGGAAAAGCGATTATGCAGGATTTGTGAAGCAGAGGTAAAAGCCGACTATTTATTCCGCGAAATGATGTTCGGCACCAGGGAAGAATTTGAATATGGTAAATGCCGTAAGTGTGGGTGTATCCAGATCATCAATGTTCCGGATGATATAGGAAGGCATTATCCGCCATACTACATGTCATTTAATCAGCACATTACGCCACTTAAACGACTTCCTTTTTTTAAGCGTTTATTCAGTAATATCCGCATTGCCAAAAAGTATAAAACATCAGATTCGTGGGCGCTTAATCTTCTGAAACCTTTACGAACCAACACCGGCGCACGGATACTGGACATTGGTTGTGGGCGCGGTCAGTTAATATGCTCACTTTTTAATCTCGGGTTTGAGCATGTTAACGGAGTGGATAAGTTTTTACCGCATGATATTGATCACGGTTTTGGTGTAAAGGTTTACAACAAAGAACTTAGCGATCTGCCATCAAATTCATACGACCTGCTGATAATGCATCATGTTTTTGAGCACGTTGATGAGCAGGTGCAACAACTGCAGGAGTGTTATCGTTTACTCAAAAAGGGCGGTGTATTGTTGATTGCGGTACCCGTGTTAGGCGAACCGTGGGAAATATATGGACGGGATTGGGTGCAGATAGATGCTCCGCGACATTTTGTGCTGCATACAGAAGAGAGTATGAAACAAGTGGCGGAGCAAGCAGGCTTTAAACTGAATAAGGCAATCTATGATTCAACCGGATTTCAGTTTTGGGCAAGCGAATTATATAAAAGGGATAACCCTCTTACTTTGCCTGATACTCATGAGATGTACCCCATTGATACGCTTTTTTCTGCAGCGCAGATGGCAGAATTTGAGCAACGGGCAAAAGTGTTAAACGAAAAAAGAAAAGGCGATTCTGCACGTTTTTACCTATATAAAGATCAATAACATGCTATCAGAAAAACTGAAAGAAGAAACCAAACAAAACCACCAGATATTAGAGAAAGCCCTTGTGGGTAATTTGAAAGCTATCCGCAGCAAGGAAGAGTACGTGGAACTACTTAAATTATTCTACGGCTATTTTGGTGGATTGGAAGAAATTATCGGACAAAACATAGATCCCAGGTTATTGCCTGACAATGCCGAACGCAGAAAGATAGCGTATATAGCTAATGACATTGAGGCTTTGGGCGGGAATGTGCCTGCAAAAGCCGAAGGTGCCGATTTGCCTCGTGTAAAAAGCCATTTGGAAGCATTAGGCGCTTTGTATGTTATTGAAGGGTCGACCCTTGGCGGCAAGATCATCAGTAAAATGATGCAACAGCAATTAGGGCTTGCCAACAATGGGCTTAGCTTTTTCTCGGGCTATGGTGAGCACACCGAGCAAATGTGGAACACATTTAAAGATATACTGAACGCACAGGCAGAAAATCCCGAACAGGAAGCAGCGGTGATAGCAGCAGCTAACCAAACTTTTCTAAAATTTGGCGATTGGTTTGCAAAGCAGCAGCAAACAGCTTAGTCGGCAGTATTTTTATTGAAAGCGATATAGAACGTACTGCCCTGACCAAGTTCGCTGTCCACCCAGATCTTTCCGCGGTGTTTTTCGATAATGCGCTTAACGATGGCCAATCCTACACCTGTGCCTTCAATATCTCCAACGTTATCCATACGGTTGAATAGTTCAAAAATGCGTGGCAATTGTTTGATATCAATACCCAAGCCGTTATCAGTGAAGGAGTAAACTACCTCGCGATCGTTCTCGGTAGCGTCTATTACCACTTTTTGCGGACTGGTTTTTTTGGAGTATTTAATGGCGTTGCTGATAACATTTGCAAATACCTGCGATACCATCACCGGGTCGCCACTTATGGGGGGAGTGTTTTTTATAAGAACCACCGATTGGTCAACTTCATAAACCAGCAAAAGCTCACGAACATGATCTTCTATCATGGCTTTGGCGTCTATTTCGGTTGATACCAATTCAGACCGTCCAATACGCGAGTAATCAAGCACTTCGGCTATCATATTATTCATCTTATCGGCACCGGCATTAATGCGTTCTAAAGCTTTAACAGCCTGCGGTGTTAAATTCTTATCGCGAAGCAAAATTTGAGCATAACTTTTTACTGCCGTAAGCGGGTTTTTAAGATCGTGCGATATGGTATAGCTAAAAGTATCCAATTCTTCATAAGCCTGTTTCAGCTTCTCGTTGAGTAAACGGATGGCCCCTGCCTTTTGGTTGAGGGCGTAAGCTATTTCGCTGCGTAGCCGGATCACAGATTTAACTTCTTCATTACTCCATGATACTGAAGTAGCCGTAACCGTTTCAGACCATTCCTCAAAAGAGGTGCGCGGCGATATCATGCGGCTGCCGTCATCATTTATCTCAACCGGTTTTTCCGGGTTGCCGGCCCATTTAATGGTTTTAAGTTGCTCGGGTTTAAACCAAATCACATACTCATCCAGTTCACGCGATAGTGTGGAAACCATTAAACCCGAAGCAACATCTTTATATTTCGCTGCGGGTGTATAGATAGCAGAAAGCTTGCTTGTATAATAAAGAGAATCGATTATGTTGGCTTTGACCCAGGTAACCAACTCTTTTAGTTGTTCATCATCCGGTGTATTGCCCAATTTTATCACATTGTTCTCCAGCATTAGGATTGCGCCGCTTGCATCAACTACATCAAGCAATGATGGATCGTGTGCGGTAAGGGCAAACTCGATGCTGTTATCTTTCAACATTAAACGACTTAATTGATCTACGGCATTTTTAAACCTATCTGATACCTGTTGATTTTCCTCATCCTGCCTAAATTCTAATGCCGAAGACAAGATCTGTCCTATCAGTTTGGCCGATTCGCGCGAGCGATAATCGATAAATCTTGGCGTATAATTATGGCAGGCAATCAAACCCCAAAGTTCCTGCTTGTACATCAGCGAGATACTAAAGCTTGAGGCCACGCCCATATTTTTCAAATACTGAATATGGATGGGCGATACCGCACGCAGTTGCGAGTTGGTAAGATCTAAGTTGACATCTGCTTTATCTGCGGAAGTAATGATGGCGCTTGGTTGCGTTTGCACATCTGCTATAAGGCGTGTGAAGTTCTTTTTATAAAGTTCGCGTGCCTGTTTGGGAATATCAGATGCCGGGTAATGCAGGCCCAGCCATGGATCAAGATCATCATTTTTAGCCTCGGCTACTACCTCGCCATGGCCATCTTCGGCAAAGCGATAGATCATTACCCTGTCATAACCTATAACATTTTTTACCTGTGTAGCCGTGTTGTTGAGCAGGTTTTGCAAGTTTTTATCGGCCAGCATCTCAGAGATGGAACGACCGATAGAACGTTGTATATCCGTGCTGCTATCGGACCGTGCCGATTCAAATTCAAGCAGGTAGTTATCGCCCGAATCAGATATGATCAAATGGTAAGCCTGGCCCTGTATATCGGTATTAAATGGATTGGTTTGCTCAAAGCCATTTGTTTTGCCGAATAATAATAATTGATTGATGAAATTAATAGGCTCATTATTACCTATCAATGGCTCAATGGTGCCAATGTGCTGGCCCAACAGAACATCGGGCACATCTTTTAAATACGCTTTAACATTTTCACTGTGGTAAGTGATCTCGCCTTTACGGTTGATAGCGATCAAAAAGCCGTGAGACTGGATACTGCCCGGAATATGAATAGGCTCTCTGTCGCAGTTGGTTAAATCAATATTCACAGGTAGTTTATTAAAGGGTAAAATATTAAACAAATATGAAAAAATAATTGGGGCAAACAACGGCCCTACACACTTAATTTAATCGGCTTGGTTTTAAGTTTTTTAGCGGATTTTTGTTTTAATAAATGTTGTTACGAAAACGGTATATTAGCTAATAGCCACATTATAAATATGATGCAAAAGCCAGAATCAACCGATCAATACATTGATAGCTTTCCCGCAGATATTCAGGAATTGCTTACCCAAATGCGTAGGGCAGTACAAAATGCCGCACCCGATGCACAGGAAGTAATAAGTTACGGCATGCCTGCCTATAAACAGCATAGCGTGTTAGTTTATTTTGCTGCCCAAAGCAAGCATATCGGCTTTTATCCCGGTGCACAGGCTATTGTGGTTTTTGCTGATGAATTGAAGCACTATAAAACTTCAAAAGGGGCTATCCAACTGCCGTTTGATAAACCCCTGCCCCTTAACCTGGTTGCCCGCATTACTCAATTCCGGATAGGTGAAGACCAACAGCTTTTTGAGGCCAGGCAGGCTAAAAAGAAAGGGGAATAATTTAGATCCACTTGATCACCATAGTTTCTTCAGCCTCAATGCTGATGTGGTTACCGCCTGCTTTACCACCGCAATTGGCAAAAATAACCATGGGCTGTAAATTGGTGTTCTTCATTATTAATGACAACTCGCACCTGGTTTCAGATTTGTTGATGATAATAGTTACATGCTCACTATTGTTCAATAACACCTTCATCATCAAGCCCGGTTGTGGCTGACTAAAAATAAAAGGAGGGTTTAGCGACTCATAATCCAGGGCCTGTTGCAGAAAATTGTTTAGCCGGCTGTAATCATTCAAAACACGGCTACCCAATCCGGTCAGTGTTGGTATCCACCAAGCGAAGCCTTTACCATATCGGTTTACCGTAGCGTTAGCTTCGTTGTTGTCCCCGGCAACCGCTTTTGCAGTTGTTGGCTTTAGTATGCCCGTCCACTGGAACGCTGGTAATGCGATATCTGATACCTCAATTTCCTGTAAATCATCAATAGCTTTATATTCTAAAACATCGGCTCCGAAAACATCGCGAAGCGGAAACCCAAGGCGCGTGGTAGCAACGGCGTTCTCATCGTAATAATTGGTTAACCCATCGGCAATAAGTCTACCGCCTTTTTCAACAAATTTGGTTAACAGCGGCCAGTATTTCGATGGGATAGAAATTTGATGCGCCAGGATAATACCAATTCCTTCAAAGTTTTCCTTATCAAAATCAAACTCGCTGATCTCTTTAAAATTGGCTTGTACACCTGCCTCACTCAACGCTTCAAAATAGGCGATGGCAGATTTCATTACCCCACCCTCATCCCTTCCTTCATAACTTTTACCTCCCATTTGCAGGGTTTTTTCTATCCAGAGAGATTCGCGGGTATATAAAATATTGATGCCCGATTCAACCTCTTTAGCATCCTCAAAAAAACCGTGATTGCTGTTAACAGTATTGATAATTTCTTGTGTTGCAACAAACCTGTCTGATGGTTCGTTATGATAATTAAGCATGGCCCATTCGCCAGCCTCAATGCCGGACGAACGCGGGTTAAGGCACCAAAAAATTGCGCCACGGCTTTCGCTGCCAATGGCCGTCCATAACCATTGGGCTATTTCGTATCTGGTAGGGCAAAGCGCCAGGAAACCACTGTAAGTATTGTTGCCACCCTGCAGTTCGGTCATAAACCATGGAATATCGCCAGCGCCAGAGCGGATGATCTCGCAGTTGGCATTTACGGCTAAGGCGTATTTTTGCCTCGGGAAATAGTCAAAGTGCCAGCTGGCATGCGCCGAACCGCCAAGGCTGGTCAGGAAGTCTCTCCATGAAGGAAAGTCATACTCGGCAACGTTTTTAAATATGGCGTGATTGTTTACATGGATGATACTACCGGGATTATGCTTGTGGATCTCATCGGTAAGCCATTGTAGGAACCAGGTATTATAGTAAAGATGAAAACGTTCATCTGCAAAATCAAAACGGTCGTAACCGCCGCTGTTGTATTCGGTTTGTTTTTGAGCTTCGCGCCACTCTTTATATTTTTCCGTGGCGAATTGTTCTTTTGGAAAAGAGCCAACGCCCGGCTCGTTTACGGGTACCCACCCGTAACAGGATTTGAACTCCTTAAAATGACAAACTACATTTTCTATATAATTAGCGATGGATGCAAGATGCTCTGCATCCTTAGGGAATTTTAAGCCGCCCAGATCAGTAAAGGCCGTACGCGGAAACAGGTTGCCATAAACTTTTATACCGTATTTGTCGGCTGCTTTATAAGCTTCGTCAAACAGAGTGTAATCCCATTCACCATCAGCCTGATGCATATAGGTTTCAAACAAACGAATGCGGGTAACCAGCATACCGGCTTCGCTAAGGCGGCGAAACCAAAGGTCTATCTCTTCCGTTGTTTGACCGGGCTCAATAAAAACTTCGGCACCAAATAATATGGGGGTAGCTTCTTGTTTGGTTGTATAGCTCATTATACTTAAGCGGGAATAACCTGCTTAATAAATAACTTACTACACCCTTAATGGTTTGCCAAAACTGTCTCTACGATTGGATATAACTATGCAATTGCTCTATGGTTTCCTTTTGTGAGTGGATGGTTTCGTATACCACATCATTGATAGAAATGATGCCGCAAAGACTTTGCTCGCGGTCAAAAACCGGCAGGTAGCGAATGTTGCGCTCACTCATGACGCGCATACAATCATCGACAGAAGATTCTGGTGTAATGTGCGGAAAGCCATTGCTCATGATCTCGCCTGCGGTGGTATCATCAGAGTGTTTACCCATCAATATGATCTTACGGGCGTAATCGCGCTCGGTAACCAAACCGGCATATTGGCCGTTTTCGGTCACTACTACCGAACCGATGTTTTTATCGGCCATCAGCTTTAAAACGTTTAATACAGTGGTTGTGGCAGGTACAGCAATAACATTGCTCCCCTTGCGGGCAAGGATGTGCTTTAAGTTTTTCATATCAACTCAGGTTTATTGGAACCTCAAGTTACGAATAACCAGTAGAAAAACAAGTAGTTATATTGAATTTGTAATCAATCAAAATTAGCCTATGGCGATAACCTTGTCTTTCAACACACCAAAAATGCGATCGGTTTTATGGCTCAGGATGGCCACCCTGCCGGTAAATTTACCAAAAGAAGGCAGTATGGCCTGATTTTTCCCGAATGCAAAACAAGGCAAGGTAACGCTCTGCCTGCCCCGGCCAACCAAATTTACACCAGGGTGGATGTGCCCACAAAGAACGTAACCCCCGTTAGCTTTTTGCGTAGCATCAGTAAGCGGGTGGTGCAGCATCAGGAATGGACCTATCGCCAGTTCTTTGTGCAAAGTGACCCCAAGATTGGTGTAATGTTTATCGCTGATGATATCGTGATTGCCTTTTATCAGGATGATATCAACCTTAGGGAACTGACTACGCCAAAGTACAAACCAATCCCAATCGTTATTCATATCGCTGTGGAAAAGGTCGCCCAGAAAATAGATCTTTTTAGGTTGGTGCTCGTAAATAAGGTCTGAAAGTACCGCCAGGTCATCTTGTTCCATGTTACGCGGAATGGCAATGCCTGCTTTACGGAAATGCCCCACTTTGCCAAAATGTACATCAGCAGCTATCAGGGCCTTTTCTTGTTCCCAGTAAATGGCTTTCTGTGGCAGCAATAAAAGATCCTGATCTAAAAACCGGAAAGGGGTACCCGCACTTATCGTCATATTTGGGGCAAAGATAAGGGTTTTGTGGGAAGAAGCCTCTCCCCAGTCCTCTCCGAAGGAGAGGGAGCAAGAAAGAATATTTTTAAGCCCTCCCTTTCGGGGAGGGTTTGGGTGGGGCTTTTTCGTAATATTGCTTTATGGAAATTAAGCAGGCGCAGCATCTTGTAGATAACTGGATCAAAACAACAGGGGTACGTTATTTTAACGAATTGACCAACACGGCCATTTTAATGGAAGAGGTTGGTGAGGTGGCGCGGATTATGGCCCGGCAGTACGGTGAGCAATCGTTCAAAAAATCGGATACTGAAGTAAACCTTGCCGATGAAATGGCCGATGTACTTTTTGTGCTGATATGCCTGGCTAACCAAACCGGTATCGACTTGACGGATGCGCTGGAGAAAAACCTGGATAAGAAAAGCATCCGCGACGCCGACAGGCATAAAAACAATGATAAGTTAAAGTGAAATACTCAAAATATAAGTCTGATAAAATTATAAAAACAAAATATAATTCTGTTTTATTTGTTTTATCAAAATTTTATAATGTAAATTTGATCCAGCCAATCAATTTATATTATGAAAAAATACTTTATCCTTTCATTGCTGGCACTGGTGGTGCTGGCATGTAATCAAAAGCAACCCGAGAGATTATCAGTACAGGAAGTGGTTTTGCCGGCTCCGCCGAGAGAGAAGGCAAAAGAGATGGCATTTAAGGCTCCCGCTATTAAAGCTGATGCCGAAGCCAACCAAGTTTACACTTCAGTAGAAGAAGCACCGCAGTTTATTGGTGGTGATAATAAAACGCCGGTTGTTGTAGCAGATAAGAAAATCATCAAAGAAGGCGAAATCAGTTTCGAGACCGCCTACGTTGCCCAAACCCGCAAACAGATAATGACCAGCCTGAAAAGCTTGGGCGGCTATGCCGAAAACGACAGCGAGACAGTTAATGGCGATGAGAACCGAAAGGAATATGTATTAGATATTCGTATCCCGGCCGCCAATTTTGACGCTTTTTTAAACAGTGTATCAGGCACGGCTACCAAGATAGATCAGAAGAACATCCGCGTTAGGGATGTAACTACCGAGTACATTGATACCAAAGCACGACTGAACAATAAACTCGAATTAGAGAAACGCTACCTTAATCTGCTTAACCGCGCCGGCAAAATGCGCGATCTGCTGGATATTGAAGCCAAACTCACTGAGATCCGCAGTGATATAGAATCGACCCAATCTCAACTTAACTACATGAGCAAACAGGTGCAGTTTAGTTCACTCAATATCACCTTTTACACTACCCAGCCAAAGCAGGTTAATGCCGGTAACGGATTTGGTTATAAATTGAAGATGGCACTAAGCAATGGTATGGATGGTTTGCAATCTTTATTTTTCGGATTGATAGCCGTATGGCCGTTTGTTATTGCAGGAGCGGTTGCCTGGTTTATTGTCAAACGCTGGCGCAAAAGCCGCAGGGCGCAGATCGAGGCTTAAACCAATTTTATCAGTCGCTCACCTTCCAGTACCGGTATGGCAGTGGTGAGATCAACCTGGAGGCAAAATTCGATATCTTTTTCAATACCCAGCTTTTTTAAACGCTCGCCATGCGAGGTTTTACTGAGGTACTGACTGATATCGTTTTTGCCCAACTGGAAAAGATCATTGGCTGCAATAGCGGGGTCATCTAAAGTGAAACCTTCGGTTTTTAGTTGTTCTATAACGGCACCGGCAAAAAGGGTATCCTCAAGGTTAAAGTTGTTTTTCCATCCTGCACAAACCAACAGGATGTTCTCATGCTGGGTTTTCAGCCAATTGCAAAGAGCGGTCAGGTTCAGGAATGAGCCAATAGCAACCCGTTTTGCACTTCGCGATAAATGTAAAGCGTGCGTGCCATTGGTAGTGGTTAACACCACGGTTTTACCAGACACCTTTTCAGCCGTGTAAGAAAATGGGGAGTTGCCGAAATCAAAACCATCAACTACTTCGCCGTTGCGCTCTGCAGCCAAAAGGTAATCAACTCCCTTTTGGCGGTAGGCGGCACATTCTTCAACCTCTGCAACCGGTATAATGGCCTCGGCGCCGTTCTCTATCCCATAAGAAATAGAAGAAGTAGCACGAAAAATATCGATTACCACCACTATATAATCTGATACACTATATAATGGGATAAGAGCGGGAGTGAGGCAAACGTCTAAATTAGTCATTGGTCATTGAGTCATTGAGTCATTGGAAAAAACATTGGGTCATCGGTCAAATAATGACTCAATGACCCAATGATATAATGACGGCGCTACGCGCCTATTTATAAAACGGCGGTTTAACCACCTTGGCTTTTACTTTATTATCGCGGATGCTGATGTAGATATCGGTACCTTCTTTGGCGAATGCAGTTTCTACGTAACCTAAACCAATTGCTTTTTGCAACGATGGTGATTGAGTGCCCGATGTTACTTTACCAATGGTGTTGCCATCGGCATCAACAATAGCATAATCATGGCGGGGAATACCGCGGTCTATCATTTCAAAACCGATCAACTTGCGGCCAACACCGGCTTGTTTTTGCTGTTGTAACGCCTCAGAGTTAGTAAACTCCTTAGTGAATTTAGTTACCCAACCCAGGCCGGCTTCTAATGGCGACGTGGCATCGTCAATATCATTACCGTATAGGCAAAAACCCATTTCCAAACGTAATGTATCGCGGGCTGCCAAACCGATAGGTTTAATACCGAAAGGCTCGCCTGCTTTAAATACCTCGTTCCAGATATGGTCGGCATGTTCGTTATCAAAATAAAGCTCAAAACCACCTGCGCCGGTATAGCCTGTCGCCGAAACTACTACGTTATCAATACCGGCAAATTTGCCTTTAGTGAACGTGTAGTACTCCATCGAGCCTAAGTCGATATCCGTAAGGCTTTGCAGAGCATCTGCAGCTTTTGGGCCTTGCACGGCCAGTAGTGAGGTGCGATCTGAGATATCTTTCATCTCCACACCTTGGGTATTGAATTTAGAGATCCAGTTCCAGTCTTTTTCTATATTCGATGCATTAACTACCAGCATGTAGGTTTTATCGTCAATACGGTAAACCAAGAGGTCGTCAACAATGCCACCATCTTCGTTTGGCAGGCAAGAGTACTGCACTTTGCCATCGTAGAGTTTAGCAGCATCATTACTGGTAACACGTTGTATCAGGTCAAGTGCGTTTTCTCCTTTCAGGATAAACTCGCCCATATGGCTTACGTCAAAAACACCAACGCTTTTGCGTACGGTATCGTGTTCAACATTTACGCCTGCATATTGCACGGGCATATTATAACCTGCAAAGGGCACCATTTTAGCACCTAAATTGACATGTACGGATGTTAACGCTGTATTCTTCATCAAACAAATTTACTTGGGGCAAAAATAGGAAAAATAGCAGCAGGGGTTGGGCTATTTCAAAACAGTTTCGTAAAAATCAACCAATTTGGGAGTAATCACATTTACATCGTGTTGGGCTTCTACCAGTTTACGGGCGTTTTCTCCTATGCGGCGACAATGGTATTCATCAAAAATGCATTTTTTGAGGGCTTCATGAAACTCATCCACGTTATTGGCTATAATGATGTTCTCGCCGTTTTCTATGTTGATCCCCTCGGCACCCAAAGAGGTGGAGATAATACATTTTTGCATAGCCATCCCTTCAACAATTTTTACACGCATGCCCCCGCCGGATAGCAGCGGCACTATCATAATAGCTTTGCTGTTCACGAACTCCAGCGCATCATCTACTTCGCCATGAATGAACACCTTGCCTAATACTTCATAGTCATCATACTCCTCGGGTATATTATGACCGGCTACATAGAGCTTCGCTTTTAAATCTCCGTCGGTTAGTTCCTTGTGAAAGTTATCCATAAACCACTCAACACCCTCGCGGTTGGGTAACCAATCTAAGGAACCAAGGAAGAACAGACTGGAGAAATCGGTTTTATTAAAATTTGGTTTATACCGTGACAGATCAACCCCGATAGGCAGTACTGTAATTGGCGTACGTGCACCGAAAGACACGAATGACTGCTTATCCTGCCCCGTAAAAGCCACAATGCCATCAAAGGAGTTAAGCAGGCTTAATTCGTAATTTTTAATGCGTTTGGCCAGCAGCTTCAAGTACCATTTTTTAAAGGGGTCACTTTTTTGCTGCGCGAGTTTTTCCCAAACCTGGTGCTCAATGTTATGTGCCCTGAAAATGATCTTAGCTTTTGAATTTTTGCGGATGATGCTCAGATAGGGCGCTACAAAAATTCCCTCTAACTGGATAATATCGTACTCATTATCCACCAGGTTCCTGAATAATAATTTCTCGAAACCGGCATTGTAGTATTTCTCTATGTTGTAAGAGTTGTTGGTGAACAGGTTACTTACGGCTTCAACCATGGTAACACGGGTATCGATATCGTATTCGAGATAAGTGATCTTGTCCAATAGAGCGTCACGCTCGTATTGGCTGGAGTGTTTTTTAACATTGAGCGAGAGCAGCGTAACCTCATGACCAAGCCCAACCAGTCCTTTTATGGTATTGCCTACCACAATCGGATATCCGCCATTTTGCGGAAACGGTGCGCGATGCGTTAAAATAAGTATTCTCAAAGCAGGAGGTCAGATGGTTTGCCGTAAAGTTATTAAACCTAAACACCAAATGCCAACCTACTCTTCAAAAATAAGCAGTTGCGGGTTGGTAACCTTAAAACTTTTACGATGGTATGGCGTGGGGCCTATTTCCAGAACCATTTTGCGATGCGCAATAGTAGGATAGCCTTTATTAGAATGCCAGTTATACTCAGGGTGTTCGGCGGCTATCTGCTTCATGTAATCATCCCGGTAGGTTTTGGCCAGGATGGATGCCGCCGCAATGCTGAAGTATTTAGCATCGCCTTCAATGATACACTTATGGGGCATGTCGCCATATTTATTAAAGCGGTTGCCGTCGATAATTAAAAACTGAGGTTGCATGTGCAGTTTCTCGATAGCGCGGTGCATAGCCAGGAATGATGCGTTGAGGATATTGATCTGATCTATCTCGTGGTTATCGCACCAGGCCACGGCATGGGCAATAGCTTTTGCCTCTATTTCGGTACGGAGTTGGTAGCGTACTTCTTCGGTAAGCTGTTTCGAATCATTAAGCAGGTGGTGATCAAAATCATGAGGCAGTATAACGGCAGCGGCAAAAACAGGCCCGGCAAGGCAACCACGACCGGCCTCGTCGCACCCCGCTTCAATTAGTTCGTGCTGGTATCTTGCCAATAGAACCCTGCGTTCCTGCTCAATCGTCACCTTCTTCTGCTTTTCCTTCTTCATGTGATATGCAAATATCAAAAACCTATAGCATGGCTGCAAGTTCGGTTTAAAATAAAAGAGTTTAAACCAATGGCTTGCGGCGCTGTTTAACTATTGATGAAAAAGCTGGCCCTGTTACTTCTGATATTCTGCAGCATGCAGTCATTCGCACAAAAGCCAACCGCGCTGCCACACGGAATGGTGTTTGGTAAAAAGCCAAAGGATGTTCCGCCTGTACCTGCAGCTAAAATTGAAACGCTGATGGGTGGGAAGATCCGCCAAACAACGGCTATTGTAGGGAAGGTGTTAAAAGTTAAGAAAGAGCAGGGCGGATGGTTTAATATTGATGCAGGCAACGGGCGTATTATTGAAGCTCACTTTGCCGATTATAATATAAAGCTGCCAACTGCTATTGCAGGCCGCATCGTTATAATTGAGGGTGTAGCCCAGCGCCAGTTGATAGCCGATGACGCCCAACATTTGGCAGGCGATACGGCCACAGGCAAAAAGCAGCATCAGGCAAAAGTGAATCCCAAAGAGCGCATCACGTTTGAAGTGCAGGGGCTGATGATTGATAAATAAATTAAACCACTTTTATACCATGCCGGGTAAGCAGGTTTTCTAAACCTGTTACAGCAAATACGGCATTCTTTAGCGTATTTATTTCCGGGTCGATGATAAAATTGTAGGCGGTGGTAAAGTTTACAGATGACAGATCCGTACGGCTAAATACAGCATTCTCCAGATCGCAATCGCTAAAGGCTGATCCTGTAAGGATGGTTTGTGTAAAACTTACTTCTTTTAATGATGACCTTTTGAACAGTGTCTTTACCATTTTTTTCGCCGCGAAGGATGCATAGTCCAGTATGCAATTTTCAAAACCCACACTAAACAGGAAATCATCGCACTTGCTGAAGTTGAGGCCCATCAGCTTGCATCCTTTAAAACTTACATCATTTAAGGTAGCACCCTCAAGATTAACCATAGACAGGTTGCATTCTTCAAAACTGCAATCCAGGAATTTACAACGCATAAAGCTGGCTTCGTTAAAATCGCAGCCCTTAAAAGTACAACTTTGAAACTCTACACGGTTGGCGCTAACACCCGCAAGATTTAGCTTTTCAAATTCTTGGTCGTCGTATGTAGGTTTGTTGAACATGATTCAAATTTAGAGTTTTCTTCGATTACCCCTCCCTTGGGAGGGTTAGGGAGGGGTTTCTACAAGCGACCAACAATGCTCTTCACTTCTTCAACCACATCAGCAATCACCTCTGGTAACTTAATGATCCGCTCATGCCCCGCGCCGCTAAAGTTTTTGGTGCGGATAGATGGATGCTCTTTTAAAAACGATTGCAGGTAAGTATCGGGCAGCATCATATCGGCATCATCATAAGCCAGCCAATGGTTAAGTGAGGCATCAAAGCGGTAAAGATCTGGCATATTGTAACTCGACGGATAAATACCGTACCGTGCTTTAAAATCATCCAAAAAAGCCTGTTGAGCTTCATTCGGAACGCCTATCGCTGTCATATTCTTGATAAAGTTTTCCTGCAGTAATATAAAGGGAGCTATGCTTATCAAAAGTTTTGGTTTGAGATTGAGATCGTGCAGAGCAACCACGTTAGCCATCGCGCCGAAAGAATGGCCGATGGCAATATCCGGAGCCCCTGTTTCTGCAATCACTGCTTTGCCGGCGTTAACAAAGAGGAGCAGATTGGAAAGGTCGCCGTCTGAACTTCCGTTTGCCGGTGCATCGAAAGAGATGATCTCCAGTTCGGGCAGTTCCAACAACGCGGAGATCAGTTCGGTAAAATCAGCAGCTTTTGAGCCCCATCCATGACTAATGAGTACACGCGTTTTTCCCGTACCCCATTTAAATGCGTTAATGGTTAATTCGCTATTAGTGAAATAAGGGTCACCAACCGCAACGCTGAATTTGGTGGCTTTAGCTAATAATTGTTCCTGATGCAGTCGCAGCGGTATTTTAGGCGGATAGCAGATAAACTGCCATAAGAGTGGCGTCATGTTGGTGGTGTGGTGCTTGGCTACACAGTCTTTAACATCGGCTACAATTTGTTTAAATCTTTTCATGGCAAGTGGTTTCCGGTCAAAACTATAAATAATAAGATCGCATTTACTTGCAAAAAAGCATCTTTACCAGAGCGTAACAATTTTGTTATCAGTTTTCCTGTCAACTCATTGTAAATCAATGGTTAGTAGGTGTTCTGGTGCGATTTTTGTGTTACTAAATCCCCTCAATACTGTAATTTAAACGCTATTCATTTTGTTCATTATATTTTTGCAGAACCGAACACAACCTTAGGTGTTTACATTTATATATCCGATCACTGTACCATGGCCAATTTCGATATCCTTTTTTACCAATCTCATAACCCAATGTGGGTGTTTGACATTTGTAGCCTGGCCATATTAGAGGTAAACAACGCTGCTGTAGAGGCTTACGGCTACAAAAAAAAAGAATTTTTAGCTAAAACGATTCGCGATCTCCGACCACCTGAGGAAGTAGCGCAAGTTGAGTTATTGTTGCCGGAGATCCGTACTACTCAAACCCATCTGCGCGAGTTTAAACATATGGATAAGGCGGGCAACATATTTCATGTTGAGGTTATGTCATATCCAATAGATTTTGAAGGCAGGGAAGCCAGGTTGGTGGTGACGCAAAATGTTGAGGACAAGAGGGCAATGGCCGGTGAGTTGGAGCTTACACAAACCAAACTTAACCGTATGCTGGAAACTACCAGCATAGGTTTTTTAAGGGTGGATGATCAGTCTATCATTACTTACTGGAACCATGCAGCAGAAGAAATGATAGGATATGATCGTAAATATCTGCTCGGGAAAAATATTTGGGACGTTTTCCACGAGGCGGTTGATACCAACTTCTATATCCGTTACCAGCATGCCATTGAGAAACGCGAGAATGCTGAATTTGAATCGTATTTCTGGCCTGTACAAAAATGGTTTGCCGTAATAATTTATTTTATTGATGAAGAATTAGTGATCCATTTCAGGGATATTACTGAAACCAAGATGTATGAAGAGGAGCTGCTAAAGAAGATCGATCAGCTTAAAGAAATCTCGTACCTCAATTCGCATTACATACGCAAACCGGTGGCCAGCTTGTTGGGCCTTACCGGCTTAATTAGTCAGGATCTGGTAGAGGGTGAAGAATATAAAGATATAGCCGGTCACATACATGAGTGTAGCCGCGAACTTGACCACGTAGTACGGCGTATTAATAATAAAGTGAACGACGAGATAGGCTATACGGTATATGACCAGATCCAGAACTTCCCGCTTAATCGTTTAGTAGAAAATGTGGTGGTAGAGGCCTCTGCTTTTCATAAGGATCATCATGTGATACTAAAAAACAATGAAGAAGTAATCTGCTATGGTAACAAACATAGTATAAGTGTAGCGTTACACAGGCTTATTGATAATGCAGCTAAATTTTCACCGGATGCAAAAGACATTGAGGTGTGTTTGGATATCGTTAAACATAATGCCATTTTATCAGTGCATGATTACGGTGTTGGAATAGATAAAGCAAAACTCAATCAGATCTTCATGAGTTTTTGCAATAAAAAGATAGCCAATCAATTAGGTACTGGTCTTGCAACCGTATCTGATGTTGCGCACAGGCATAATGGCAACGTTTGGGTAGAGAGTAAACGGGGTAAGGGAACCACGTTTAGTATGCGTTTACCTATGTCAAACATTGGCGTTTACAAGCAAGCCGGTACTACTGATTTCTCCGCATACCAGGGGCCCGGATTAGATTTGGATTATCAACAGGACGATGACATATTAACAGCCAATTGGCATGGCTTCCATACACTACATACGGTAAAGACAGGTTGCCTGCGTATACTCACTAAAGTAAGCAATACTAACGCCCGGTTGATATTGAACGATAATACCGGAGTAGCCGGTACCTGGGACGACGCCGTTGAATGGGTATCAACCGAGTTCTTCCCCAAGTTGCGTGATGGGGGTGTAACACACCTTGCCTGGGTTTACTCGCCAAGTACTTTTAGCCGTATCTCAACGGATGTTACGATAGCCAATCTTGATGGCTTCGAGGTGAAGATAAAGACCTTTGAAAACCGGGATAAGGCCATGCAATGGCTACGGAATGCGCGCTGATTATTATTTAAGGAGCTATTTCGTAAGAAATTGTGAAGATTGCTCCTGGTAATTTCATTCGTAACCTATCTTGAATACAATTTGCACTCAAGCTTAGGATTTGCCAAGGGCCGTTTTGCCGTGTTCATCAGCAGAAGGCAAAACAATGAAAACGTTTTAGTGAAATGTTTGGTCATCCCGTAAATGTGTTTCGCAAAATACGTATTATTGGGTTGTTAAGCCAAACGTTAAAGCGCCTGCCAATTAGCGCTCATTAAACCACATCCAAAAAAAATGAAGAAACTCATAACAACGGTGCTGCTTGCTACTGCCATATTTAGCGCAAACGCTCAAAAGTTTATTGGTGTTAAAGGCAAGGATATTATTGGTACGGATGGTAAACCATTCCTCATCCGCGGTACCAATTTGGGCAACTGGCTGGTGCCGGAAGGCTATATGTTTAAGTTTAAGAAGATCAATTCGCAGCGGCTTATCAACGAGGCATTGACAGAATTGGTTGGTCCCGAAGAAATGAAGCTGTTTTGGAAAATGTTCCAGGATATCTATGTCACCGAGGCGGATATCCAATTTCTGAAAGCATCAGGTATTAACTCGCTGCGCATCCCTTTCAATTATAAACTGTTCACCTATGAAGATTATATGGGGCAAAACGATCCTAACCGTGGATTTGAGCTTTTGGACAGGGTGATAGGCTGGTGCAAAAAAGCCAACCTGTATGTGATACTGGATATGCACTGCGCTCCCGGCGGCCAAACCGGCGATAATATTGATGACGGCAATGGCTATCCTTTCTTGTTCACAAGCGCGGCGAGCAGGAAACTAACCGCTGATATCTGGCGAAAAATTGCCGACCATTACAAGAACGAACCTATTATAATGGGTTACGACTTACTGAACGAACCTATTGCGCATTATTTTGATGTGGCCAGCATTAACCCGCATTTGGAACCTACTTACAAAGAAATTACCGCTGCAGTGCGTTCGGTTGATCGAAACCACATCGTGTTCATTGGCGGGGCGCAATGGGATAGTAATTTTAAAATTTTCGGTGCACCTTTCGATAGCAAAAGTGTTTATACCTTCCACAAATACTGGACGGATGTTAAACAGGACGTAATACAGGAATACATTGATTATCGCAACAAATATAACGTGCCTATCTACGTAGGCGAAACCGGCGAGAATACCGACCAGTGGGTGCGCGATTTCAGACTGCTGTGCGAAAAGAATAATATAGGCTGGCACTACTGGCCATACAAAAAGGCCGATAACGATAAAGGCTTCATGAGCTTTAAAGCGCCTGAAGGTTATGACGAGATCATAGAATACACTGAAAAGCCCCGCGGTAGCTTTGAGGAGATTCGCAAAGCAGCACCTGCAGACAGGGAAAAGGTCAGGAAAATACTTTGGGCATTTTTAGAAAGCAGCAAGTTTGCCAACTGCATCCCACAAAAAGGATACATGGAAGCATTGGGATTAAAAGTTCCGGCGAAATAGTTAAAAGATAATTGTTACTAAAAACAAGGTGATCAATCCGGCCACGTGCAGGAAAATGAATATGCCATCGCCGGTATGTTTTATCCTCTTATAGATGCTCCTCACGATAAGTGAAATACTCGTTATTAAAGCTATCAGCAAGACAAGCGCATCAAGGCCAGGCCCGGCTAAATTTGTTGGTGAAATGGCATGGCCTATCAACACTAACATATAAGTGGCAATGTATGCTACAATAGTTAAAATTATTCCATCCCGATTCGTGGATGAATTTTCGGCCTCGTTATAATGGAGATTGTTATTATTAAAGTCTGCCATACTATCAATAAAAAGGCTCCCCTTTAGGAGAGCCTTTTTTATTTTTTATTGCCTTTCTGCATACCTTGTACCTCTTTCATCAGCCTTACTTTAGCGATGATGAAAAGTGCGCCTAATAGCAAAAAGCTCGTCAACCATATCCATCTGCCGTTTTGCCATGAGGTGTAAGCACCTACAGCGCAAACAAATATTACTATGGTATAAAAAACATTTAAGGCTAACTTTTTGCCCATAATTAGTACACGTTAAGTTCCGGGTCTATTTCTGCTTTCCAGGCTAATATGCCGCCTTGCAGGTTTGATAGGTTGGTATAGCCTTGTGCTTCTAACTGCATAATGGCAGCGGCACTGCGTTTGCCGCTACGGCACATTACCACAACAGGTTTATCGTGCGATATTTTATCAGTTTCAATTAAAATGCCGCCAAGAGGTATCAGCTGCCCGCCAATGTTAGAGGTTTCGTATTCAAAATCCTCACGTACATCAATCAGTTGAAAATCTTCGCCATTATCTAATTTCTGTTTTAGTTCCTGTACGGTTATCTCTTTCATTTTAAATGTAGTTATACGGCCAAAGGTAGGGTTTTCTGTACCAAATATTTATAATGGGTTTGTAACAAACAATACCTGTGCGCGTTTTATTAGTAACGTATACATTTACGATTATAGTTTAAATGAAGAAAGTAACCAGGTTTTTTTGGTTCTGTTCAGGTGCGCACGTGGACACGCTAAGAAAATACCCTATAGAACATAACAAATATGTAGGCATTGGTGCCACCATATTTTTCACCGCCGTATTTGCCGCACTCTCCGGAGGCTATGCCATGTACTTCGTGTTCAGCGGCAGCGCTTTTGCCGTGGGCTTTGCCATTTTGTTTGGCTTGCTTTGGGGTACCGCCATTTTTAACATGGACCGCTACATCGTATCCAGCATCAACAAAGAGGGCAGTACCAATCAACAAATTTTACAGGCCACACCGCGTATCCTCTTAGCTATAATGATCGGTTTGGTGATCTCCCGCCCGCTTGAACTAAAGATTTTTGATAAAGAAATTCGCGAGAAGCTGAAGACCGCTTATCTCAAAGGACAGCATACCAAGATCGATAGTCTGCAACGCACCTACAACCAAAAGTATGCGCAGGAATTGGGTAAAGAGAAAGACCTCAAAAAAGAGAAAGATTCATTAGAGCGGGATATTAACCGTTCTCGTTATGAACTGAACCAGGAAGTATTCGGCGACAAAACCAATCAAACATCCGGTATCATGGGTTATGGCACATATGCCAAGCGCAAAGAGGATGTATTAAAAGAAAAGGAGAATCGCCTAAAATCAGTTACTGACAACCTTGGTCAAAATGAAGATTTCCTGAGCCGGCGTAAAGATTATGAGGGTGTAAACGCCACCCGTTTATTTAGCGATAAGCAGTTAGATAGTTTATCCAGCATAGCCGGCTTTGCCGACCGCAATTGGGCATTGGGGCAGCTCTCATATAATGTAGATGGTTCGCGCGATCTGGATACTTACATGGCCATGTCTTTTATTGGGTATCTCTTCATCCTGTTTGAGTGCTTGCCGGTGTTTGTGAAACTGATGTCGCCCAAAGGGCCTTATGATACGGCAATTGCCAAAGTTGCCGAAGCCAATATCCATGCTGCTGAGCGCGATAAAGAACGCGATATTACTGTAACCGATAGTACTTACGACCACAACCTGGATGTTGATATAGGCCGCCGAAAGCAGATCATCAGCAACCAATCAGAATTTGATCTGGGCAGGCATAGTTATGATTGATGAAGTAATAACATTGATATAAAAAGTTAGTTGAATATATGCTAACTTCAGCGCTTTATTGACTGACCTCAACATGAAGAAATTAATTACCCTGGCCGCAGTTGTGGCTTGCGCTGTTTCGGCCTTTGCTCAAAATGGTGATAAATCAAAGCCAATTTATTACAGTCTCTCTTTCCCTAATGCCATTCATCACGAAGCGGAGATCGTTATGACCATCCCGGATGCGCCTGCCGGTAAACTGAAGGTAAGAATGAGCCGTTCATCGCCGGGCCGCTATGCCACGCATGAGTTTGGCAAAAATATTTATAATGTTAAGGCCCAGGATGGCCAAGGTAATCAACTGGATATTAAACAGGTTGAAGGCGACGTCTACGAGATTGAAGATCATCCATCAATTGTAAAAGTAAGCTATACACTTTTTGGTAACCATACCGATGGCACCTATGTGGGAATTGATGCCAGTCATGCCCACTTAAATATGCCCGCTGCATTTATGTGGGTTATTGGTTTGGCAAATCGCCCCGCGAAATTTGAGTTTAACGATCTTGATAAATATGGATGGAAGGTTGCTACTCAATTAAAACATGAGGCCGAGAATGTTTACAGCGCGCCTGATCTACAGTACATGATGGATAGCCCTACCGAACTTTCTAATGTTAAAGTTAGTAGTTGGGATCTGAAAAACACTAACGGTAAAATACAGAAGATGGCGATAGCTGTCCATTCTGATGACGACCAGGGAACGATAGATAACTTTGCCAAAATGGTTCAGAAGGTTGTCCTGGAAGAACGGGCCGTTTTTGGCGAGCAGCCCGATTACGATTACGGCAGTTATACATTCCTGGATGATGTGCACCCCAACAACTTTGGCGATGGTATGGAGCACCGCAATTCAACCAGTATTGTTGATCGCTCTCCAAAAGTAGGCGGCAATGAGAACGATCTTCTGGGCACCTACTCGCACGAGTTTTTCCACAGCTGGAATGTGGAGCGCATCCGCCCAAAATCATTAGAGCCTTTCAACTTTGAGCATGCCAACATGAGCAATGAGCTTTGGTTTGCCGAAGGTTTTACCCAATACTATGGCGAAATGCTACTTGTGCGCGCAGGCTTCAATTCTGTTGATGATTACACCGGTACTATTGCAGGGCTGGTCAACTCGGTATTGGCAAATCCGGCGCCGGCAAAATACCCGCCAACGCAAATGAGCCGTTATGCGGTGTTTGTTGATGCCGGTGTGGCCGTTGATGCTACCAATTACACCAATATGTTCACCAGCTATTATGTATATGGTGGCGCAACCGCACTGGCACTCGATCTGCGTTTGCGCAGCGAATTTAAAATAACACTTGATGATTATATGCGCCAGGTTTGGCTGGCCTATGGCAAAACAGGCAAACCATACACCATCCCTGATCTGCAAAATACTTTAGCCAAACTTACTAACCCAAAGTTTGCAAAGGCTTTTTTTGACGATTATATCTACGGCTTTAAAAAGAATGATTACGCCACGCTATTGGCTAAAGCAGGTTTAATATTACAGAAAGCAGCGCCCGAAAAGGGCTGGATGGGCCGCATACCTGCAAAGCCTGTTGATGGTGGATTACAGATTGTCGGTGCTACGGCCTCAATTACGCCGGTATATAAAGCCGGCTTAGATGCTGACGACATCATACTCAAAATCGATGGCAAGGACGCCAGGGAAGTATTTGCCCTAACAGACGCTGTTAAAGATAAAAAGCCGGGTAATAAGGTGGTTATCAATTATCGTAATCGCCTGGGCGACCATGAAGCAACCGTTGTTTTAGAAGAAAGCCCCGCTTTCCAGGTAGTGACATTTGAAAAAGCAGGCAAAGAGTTAAGCCAGCAGCAGAAAGATTTTCGCGCTGCATGGTTATCATCAAAAGTGAAATAATTATTAATGAGGACTAAATTATTCGTAGCAGCGGCAGCTCTTTTTGCTGCCCCGATAGCCGGTTTTTGCCAGGACGTAAATAAACTGATTAAACAAGAAGATGTTGAGCGGGTGATCAAAACGCTTAGCGCCGATGATATGCAGGGCCGCGGTACGTTTACACCGGGTATTGAAAAGGCCGCAAAGTTTATTGAAAGTGAATTTAAAGCCGCAGGCCTAAAACCGATGGAAGGTAATGATGGTTATCGCCAAACATTTTACCAGACCCGCGTTACGCCTGTTAATCCAAAAATTGTATTTGACGGCACTGCTGTCCCAGATGAAAAAGTGGCAGTGAATACATCCGCCGCGTTCAGCTGGAAAGGCGATACATCTGTAAAAGTAATCACCATAACTGATCCCAAAGCCTACCGCAGCCAAATGGGCGCAGCAATGCGTAGCGGTAAAAAGCTGGTAGTAATATTTGATGCTGCCATGGCCGATGATTTTAAACGCATCCGCGACCGTGCTGTAAAAGGCAGCATCAGCAGCGGCCGTGAATCAAATCCTATGGTTTTTGTTTTAGGTGTTGCCGAACCAAAAAGCATTGAGGTAAGTTGCGAGGTGAAGGAAGAGAAATTGCCGCTAAGCAATATTGTAGGGGTTATCCCCGGCAAAAGCAAAGCGAAAGAGTATGTAGTGTTCGGCGGACATTACGATCACCTGGGTATCATTAAACCCATGGAAGGTGATAGCATTGCCAATGGTGCAGATGACGATGCATCGGGAACTACGGCGGTTATCGCGTTAGCCAAATATTACAAAAAGCTTAACAACAATGAGCGTACGTTAGTGTTCGTAGCATTCACTGCCGAAGAAATAGGTGGTTTCGGTTCAAGATACTTCGCAAGCAAGATGAACCCTGATGAAGTAGTGGCTTTGTTCAATATAGAGATGATAGGCAAACCCGCTAAATTCGGCGAGAACTCAGCATTTATTACCGGTTTCGAGCGTTCAGATTTTGGTCCGATATTGCAACGTAACCTCGAGGGGACGGCCTTCAAATTCTACCCTGACCCATATCCCGAGCAGAACCTTTTCTATCGTAGCGATAACGCATCGCTGGCAGCAGTAGGCGTGCCGGCACATACCATCTCTACAGACCAGATTCCGACGGATAAACTTTACCACACCGTTAAGGATGAGTTCAGCTCGCTGGATGTGAAGAATATTACCGCTACTATCCGTGCTATCGCATTAAGCTCGCGTAGCATCATATTAGGTAAAGACACGCCAACGCGTATCCCAAAACTCGAAAATTAATATTACGGTATACACTATTCGCTAAGCCCAAACAAACGTTTGGGCTTCGGCGTTTATCAGCTAATTCAAAAACAATAAATTATGCAATGGTTTGGCAGGCGCGAAAGCAGTAATACCGAAGATGGCAGCGCAAGCGGCGGCGGTAGGGGTATTGCCCTTGGTGGCGGTATAGTAGGCATTATTGCCGCAGCGATATATTATTTTACGGGCATTGATCCGTCTGCAGTTATCAACCAGGTGCAGCAGCAGGGCGGCGGCAATCAGGGCAATAACCAGGAGGTGGTGGCCGATACCAAAGAGAAGAAATTTGCCAAAGTGGTTTTTGCTGATACCGAAGATGTATGGAATAAGCTTTTCAAAGATAACGGCCGCACCTACGAAGAACCTGTTCTGCATTTTTACCAGGAAGCAGTAAACACCGCCTGCGGTACAGCAGGTGCAGAGGTTGGCCCATTCTATTGCCCCGGCGATCAGAAGGTATATCTTGATCTGTCATTCTTCAACGAGCTATCTCAAAAATTTGGTGCCGCAGGCGACTTTGCGCAGGCCTACGTAATAGCACACGAAGTCGGCCATCATGTACAATACCTGCTTGGCGTCTCCCAAAAAATGGATGAAGCAAGGCAGCGCCTCAGTAAAGAAGAATACAACAAACTTTCTGTTAAGCTGGAATTGCAGGCCGATTTTTACGCCGGCGTTTGGGCTTATTATGAAAAGAACCTGAAAGATGTGCTCGATCCCGGCGATATTGAAGAAGCCCTTAACGCCGCCCACCAGATAGGCGACGACCGCCTGCAGAAAGAGTACCAGGGCGAGGTGCATCCTGATAGTTTCACACACGGTACTAGCGCGCAACGCATGTATTGGTTCAAGAAAGGCTTTGAAACCGGCGACCCAAAACAAGGCAATACTTTTGCTGCTGCAGATCTGCAATAGCAGTTATTGGATTTGAAATATCCGCCAAGCTGTTACCTTTGCGCTTATGGAAACCATCACCTGGAACGATTTTGAAAAAGTAGAACTCCGTGTGGGTACGATACTCGAAGCTGTTGATTTCCCTGAAGCGCGCAAGCCTGCTTACAAGCTAAAGGTTGATTTTGGTGAACTCGGTGTAAAGCAGAGCAGCGCACAGATCACCAAACACTATACGAAGGAAGAGCTGCCGGGCAGGCAAATACTGGGTGTGGTAAATTTCCCGAAGAAACAGATAGCCAACTTTATGTCGGAGTTTTTGGTGACCGGCCTTGCCGATGAAAATGGCGACATTGTGCTTACTTCAGTTGATAAACCCGTTCCCAACGGCAGCAAACTCATCTAAATGCGATACTTCAACTTCGGCGACGACGAACAGCCGGCCATATCTCCCGACGAATTTTTCATGAACGAGGCCCTCAAAGAAGCTCGCCAGGCATTGGCCGAGGATGAAATTCCCATTGGCGCGGTAGTAGTCTGCAAAGGTAAGATCATTGGCCGCGGCCATAACCTTACCGAGCGCCTGAACGATGTATCTGCCCATGCTGAAATGCAGGCGCTAACCGCCGCCGCCAACTACATGGGCGGCAAATACCTGCCTGAGTGCACCCTTTACGTTACCCTCGAGCCCTGCGTAATGTGCGCCGGAGCCAGCTACTGGTTCCAGATAGGCAGGATAGTTTTCGGTGCTTACGATACCCGCATGGGTTTCGGCCGCCTCAACCAAAGCATAACCCACCCCAAAACGCTTATCACCTCGGGTATTCATGAAAATGAGTGCTCACAGTTGATAAAAGATTTTTTTAAGGGGAAGAGGGGGAAATAAATTGTTTCCTCTCAAGAGAGTTTAGAGATTTGTTTGTGCTTACACGGGCTAAACATTTCTATTTTTCTTCCTATTTTCAATCAGCCAATACTCCACAATGAAAAAACTCCTAACCCTCATCATTCTCTCCACCACCACCACCGCGCAAGCAAACGCAACTGTTATAAAACCAGCGCCCGCGGCAATCATCCAAAAGATAAAGCATCCTGAAAAAGCGATGGAACCGGCAGAAGCTAAAGCTATCCTGCGAGAAATGCAGCAGCAGAGTACTGATCAGGATAAGATTAATGTACTTAAAGCCAAATTGAAAGATAAAGGCGTCAATCTGGATCAGTTGCTTACCTTGCTCAACCAGTTCAATACGGATGATTCGAAAATAGAGGCTGCAAAGTTTGCCTTCTCTTATGTTACCAACTACAAATCGTTCTTACGTGTGTGCGATATTTTCTCGCGAGAGGAGTATAAAGATGCTTTAGAAGATTTTTATAGAAAGAATAAGTAAACTTTATTTCTATTCCCCCTTCAGGGGGTTAGGGGACTGCTCATTATCCTTATCTCCTTAGGGTAATAATTATTAATCCGGTTCGGTAGCAGCTTTGCCCATCCCAAAGCATGGCCTTCGTAGGTCATCAGGCTCCAACCTTTACCGGTTATCTCAATATCTATAGTATCGCGGCGCAGGTATTGTATGGCCTGGTCCTTATTTAATTCGGTTGATAGAAAAGCATCCTTATTAATGATGTTACTCAGCGCAAGTTCATGATCGGGTATCAGGTCACTGCCGGCCAGCTTGCCAATCCGTACGCCGGATTTCTTTATATATAAGTGTCGGTGCAAAACGTTCAGGCTTTCTTTGTGCTCACGGTTGATGGCGAACCAGTCATCATTCACTTTAAAAAGGTAAAAATCGTCGGCGTTATTAATATATGCTTTTACCAAGTCGAGTTCTTTTGCGGGTAGCTTTTGTTGAGCATTACTCTTGTAATTGCTTTGTCTGCTGTTTTCACGTTTGCGCAGGCATGCCGCAAATAAGCCCTCGCCTTTTACTTTGCCAGAGTAAAAACGATATCCCCATGCCTTCGCCTCTACCGACTGACTTTCAACCACACCCCATTCCTTATTAATAGGTATGCGGATGCTCTCCATATCAAAAGTGCTGGAAAGCCAATCCAGAATATCCTCGTTCTCCTGGTGCGAGTATGAACAGGTACTATATATAAGGTAGCCGTCTTCGGTAAGCGAAGGGTATATGTCGGCCAGTATACGCTCCTGGCGTTGGTGGCAAAGGTTAACATTGGCTTCGCTCCATTCGCCCATTGCATCTGGGTCTTTACGAAACATGCCCGAGCCTGAGCATGGTGCATCAACTAATATAATATCAAAAAACTCTTTAAGCGGGGCAAAATCGCGCGGGTCGTTATTAGTAACAATGGTATTCGATGTTCCCCAGCGATTAAGGTTATCCGTTAATATAGGTACGCGCGTTTTAATGATCTCGTTTGCCACCAGCAGATCACTGCTTTGCAAAGCCGAATTAAGCAGCGTACTCTTCCCGCCAGGAGCAGCACACAGGTCTAAAACCTTCAACGGTTCAGTTACATCTGTTCTTATACTATATAATATATGGCTGATGAACATAGACGATGCCTCCTGTACATAGTAAGCGCCTGCATGAAACAAGGGGTCGAATGTAAAAGATGGGCGTTCATTGAGGTAAAAACCCTCGGCGCACCAGGGCACTTGTCCGTCTGTTTTTATAGTAGATAGCTTAAAAGGATTAAGACGGATGGATGTTGGAGAGCTTTCTGAGGCATGTGCCTCAACGAAATTCTCACGATCAAAGCCTGGTTCGGTAGCTAAATTGTCTAAAAACTTATCCGGAAAAGTGTGATTTGCCATATATAATATCAAAAGTACGCAAAAAATTAAGGGCTTTTTGGGGAGATGTCTATAATAGGGGAACGGGAAAATGCCGTTTTTACGCGTTTTTAAGAGGGTTTTTGTTTGCTGTGGGATGTGTTTTTAATGTAAATAGGCCATAAAGGGATGGTTAAAAGAGGTGTTTTCTGATTGGTTTTTAGTGAGTTATGATATTGTTTTAATTATTTGAAAATTTCTTTGGTGGCGAGGCTTATTTCGATGTACATTTGTATCCCCGCTAAAGAGATAGCGGGTTGTTTTTTGAAGAGTAAGCAAATAAAAAAAGTTAAAGAAAAGTGAATATTTCGCTTGACAGATAAACTTTAAATTTGCACCTTTGCAGCCCGCAAGACAGGTAGTTAAGCGGTAGTTTTTTGAAGGTTTAGGAGGGGTGAAAAAAAGTGAAAATAACACTTGACACGAATGGTAAAAAGTTCGCATCTTTGCAGCCCGCGAAACAGGTAACAAGACCTGAAGTAGCGACGAGAAACGGAGCAGAAATTATTTTAAAATAATATTTGCGAAAGAGAAAAAAGGTTGTACATTTGCAGCCGCTTCGGAAACGAAGGAAAACAAAGAATAGAGAAAGCCACGATGGTTTTCTGAAATGAAAAGATTGAAAGTTTGAAGCCGCAACGGCTGAAAATATAGAAAGCGGATCCGTGAGGTGAAGCGACAAGTTCTTAAAGGTAATAGAAAAGATAACAAATGCAGCGTAACAGCGGAAGAACGAACCCAAGGTTTCGGAAGCTGAGATGAAAGTAGATAGGGATAATGTAAGAGAATAATATTTTTACAGATTTCTATTGATTGAGTTAATAGGGTCTGGATACAAACAACACATTTTACAATGGAGAGTTTGATCCTGGCTCAGGATGAACGCTAGCGGCAGGCCTAATACATGCAAGTCGGACGGGATTGAGGAGCTTGCTTCTCATGAGAGTGGCGCACGGGTGCGTAACACGTATGTAACCTACCTTAGTCAGGGGGATAGCCTCTCGAAAGAGAGATTAACACCGCATAACATTATGATATGGCATCATATTATAATCAAATATTTATAGGACTAAGATGGGCATGCGGAACATTAGCTAGTTGGTAAGGTAACGGCTTACCAAGGCTTTGACGGGTAGGTGGTCTGAGAGGATGGTCACCCACACTGGGACTGAGACACTGCCCAGACTCCTGCGGGAGGCTGCAGTCGAGAATCTTCCGCAATGCGCGAAAGCGTGACGGAGCAATGCCGCGTGAGGGATGAAGGCTTTCGGGTCGTAAACCTCTGTCAGAAGGGAAAAATTATGATTGTACCTTCAGAGGAAGCC
>JAESTD010000237.1 GCA_016763755.1 Mucilaginibacter sp. | reverse complement strand
TTGAAAATAATGAATTACCGGGAACGACAGTTTATTTTATGCTGCCCGCTTAGTTTGATCAGTTAGGTCATGTCGTAAATCTTATCATTCGTGAAGGAATGCTAAATTTTTATTTTGCGGAATTAAAATGCGCTTGAAAATTCTATGTATCGCAACCCTTACCAATTTTGGAAAGCCCTTAAAGGGCTTGGCCTTAATGCGTTTAGCCGCGTCCGGATCGATAAATTCAGATGTGCGAGTTGCTGTCATTGTTGTCACTTTGTTTTTTTACGATCATGGCACTTACTAATGCATCTTTCAGCCGGAAGTATTGGTAACCCAATCTTGCGAATTCAAATAATTCATCTTCATCAAGATATCCGCTGTCTATAAGTGCATTTAATCTAGCAATAGTCTCAGTTACCTCGATATAGTGCCCCTCTAAATTCTTTGCCAATTCGAGATCTGCTGATATATTCAGGTAGGATGTTGACAGTTCGTCAATCAGGTTCATTTTCGCTCCCATCTCTGCGTTACATGGTTTGTTTTATTGTATACAAAAATCTAAATTTCATCTGCCCTAAGAGCTGGGTGAACTCTTCTCACATGATACCTTGGTCAAAGTACTTAAATTGAATTTCGTTGTGTGCTGAGCAGTCCATTATGCGTGAGCTGATCTTGTTGCTTAGCCATTCTTACACAATTGGCGTGAAAGGTTCCGTCACACCTGTATTGTACAATGACAACGAAAATAAATATAAACTAAAACCACCATAATACAATACCCCACTAACAGGGATTACCACTACCTTCTGAGTATAGTATCCCGACATCAGCTTTGTTAAAAATATTCTAACGAGAAGGGAGATCGATATCCCACAACGCTCACCTATTCAGAATAGGCATATTGCGCGCGTCTTAATAATCGCCCAGATGCAGTATCGGCTCATCTAAAAAAGCATGCGGTCAAAGACCGAATTACTCGATAAAACCCACATGACACCGTTGATATGGCCGAACCAAAAGGAGAGAAGGGTTCGACATTGCTGATTTTAACTTAAAACCATTAATAAATCTTGCGCTCTGCTACTTCTACTCCACTAAAGATATTATAGATGCTTTCGGCTGTCAGAGGTTTGCTGTAGAATCCGGAGATCCTATGATGAGCCAGTGCCAGCGCGTGCTCCCGGTCATAGAGCGTGCTGCTTAGAAAGTATATTTTAATATTAAATTCCGGTCAATTTTTAGTGCGTCCAATTGATCTAGAAACTGCCAGCCATTCATTACTGGCATGCTGATATCTAGAAAAATAACGTCTGGTGATTCAATTTTAGATTGTCCCTGAGACAGCTTATCTAATACCGCATTCGCATATACAAACGAAGTGATGTGGCAATCAGGGCGGTGCTTCATCAGCATCTTAGTGGTGATGAAGTTGTTTACGCTATAGTCATCAATTACCCAAATTTTTAATGACATAATATATTAATTTACATACTAGACAATCTCAGCGTTGCAGGACTACAAATCAGTATATAGACTGACAAACAGGTAGATATAAGGTTTTGATTCCTGCTAAACTTTAAGGTGATCTTACCTGAAAAGCTTAATGATATTTTCCGCTTTTAAAGGCTTGTCGTAAAAACCCGATACTCTTGAATGAGTCAGACCTCTTACTTTTTCATCGATCTTTAATGAAGTGCTTAACATATATATCTTCATTGATCTGGACGGATCAATGTTGAAATGATCTAGTCCATCCAGAAACTGCCAGCCGTCCAGGGTTGGCATGGCGATATCAAGGAATAAAAAATCAGGAAAAGGTTGGCCGGTTACACGCAGATTATTGATGTAGTCTAAGGCAGAGGTTGCATTGGAGAAGCATTTAACATGACTATCAGGATTATATTTAAGCAACATCTTGCTAGTGATGTAGTTGTTAATTTGATCATCATCTATTACACAAATCTGTAGGCTCATCTGGGTAGCTTAACAACTTAAATTACATGGAACTTATGAATAGAAAATTTAGTACAGGTGGGGCGTGTAAATTGTTTGTATTTACGCACACTAAAACGGTTGATTATCACCAATTCCTAAGATGTACTACAGCCGCAAAAAAGGTTATAAAATCGTTTGTGATTACAACAGCTTCACGTGTAGCGAAAACCAGAATGGCTGTATAATCTTAAAAGTTTATGAACCATGGTAAATTGCAGAATCTATCGTTATTTGCGCAATCAGAGCCAAAATATCTTCCAGTTGTTCCAATAAATCAACAGGTTCCGCACAGAAATTTTAAAGCCTGGTATGAAAGTATCGGGCTTTTTTGTTTATCAAAAATCTCTACGCCAGCTTTCTGCGCAGCCATTTACGCACTGGTTCATCATACCATTTTAAGGTGACGTAAGCCAATGCTATAGCTCCGATTAAAATCAGTAAAGCGTAAGGCCAGGCCTGTGTAATGGTTATGCCTTTGTTGTTATTTATCCAGGCAACGTAAAAATATACTATAGGGTAATGTACCAGGTAAAGCGGGTAAGATATGTCGCCTAAAAATTTGCAGATCTTATTTTCTCTTTTGGTCTGCAATACGCCGCTGGCGCCAAGGTATACGATTAGCGGGAAAACGAAAATGATGCAAACAGATTCGTAAACGCCGTTCATCCATAGATGCGCAGCGCCGCCGATGCGGGGCATGTAAAGTACCATAGCCACCAAGATACTGCACCATAAAAATGCATTCTTAATTTCTGTAGGTTTCATTACGCGCGATAACAACAGGCCTGCAAAAAATGGATAAATGGTACGGGTGAATCCAACGCGTACTTGTTCAAAATTCAGTGTCCAGCCGCCGCTTACATCGCCGTTGGTTATTGCCAGTTGTGCAAGCGCAACGGCAGAGATGATCACCAGGATAGTTAATGCGGTTTTGGAAAATTTACGGATCCACACTGCATAAAGAATGTTGGCAATGTATTCAAAAAACAACGACCACCCAACGCTGTTCAGGGGGTGCATTTCTTCCCAACCTCGTATATCCAGCGACAACGGTACCGGCAATATAGTATAGCCTACAAGCATTACCAAGAGCATTTTCCATACTGGTACAGTATGGATTAGGGGCCAAAGCGAAGAATCGGTAAAATAAAAGCCGATGGCTCCGAGAGTCATTCCTAAAACTACCATGGGCTGCAGGCGTTCTATGCGGCGTTTAAAAAAACTGCCAACACTCATTTTATTCCACCGGTCGTCATAAGCATAGCCGATCACGAAACCTGACAGAAGGAAGAAAAAGTCTACAGCCAGATAACCGTGATTAACAATAATATCCAAGTGCCCAGTACCTAAAGGCTCAGCCAGGTGAAAAGTTACTACAATGATGGCAGCGACACCGCGCAGGCCATCTAAAATAGGGTAATGGGGTTTGGCCACCATTTGGTTATTGTTCATCAGGAAATTAGGATATACTGGTTGCGAATTAAACTGCCGTAAAATATAAAAAATGGATGAGATTGGCAGTTTAAAATGTAAAGAGTACAATTAAAGTATTAGGTCGAAGACGTTGAGTATTGACATTTAGTCAGGATGCCAACTCACTCCACCACCGTCACACACTCATCCTCGATTAAAGTTTCGCCGCGATAGCGGCGGATGAGTTGCGCGGTAGCCACAACATCCTTTTGGCAATACGTACAGATGCGCTCCAATGCGTCCTCTACCCAGTAAACGTGGCCTACCTGGCTGCCGTCGATATCGTCTTTTGGAGTGGGGATGTCAAAGATGGCGGTGAGCAAGTTAAGTGAAGTATAACTTTTATAATCGCCAAATTTCCATAGCTCCATCGTGTCAAGGTGTTGTATCTCCCAGGGCTTTTTACCCTGCATCTGCAAATGCGGTGGAAAGGGAATGCCATGGATCAGCATACGCCTGCAGATGTACGGGAAATCAAACTCTTTACCGTTATGTGCGCAAAGGATAACGCTTAAAGGTTGTCCGCTCAGCATCTTTCCAAAATCATACAGCAGTTGTTTCTCATCGTGCCCGGCAAAAGATTTTACGCGCAAGCCGGGTCGCTTGCCACTGCTATTGATAAAAATACCTACGGATATACAAACGATTTTTCCAAACTCAGCCCAAATACCGGCACGCTCGTAAAACTCCTCGGCTGTTACTTCGCCACGCATATTGCGGGTTTTGTGTGCCCAAAGTTCCTGCATATTCTCAGGCATATCGCTGTAAAGCGGGTGCTGGGGTACGGTTTCGATATCCAGCACCATCAGGTTACTTAGGTCATATTGTTCAAGCATAGGCCCCGAAGTTATTTATTCTTATCCAGCACCTCAAAATTAATTTTTATGGTATTGCCATCGGCATCAACCAATGTGAGTTTGTGCTTGCCCGGAGTTGGGTTAAGAGCCATTTGTTGAAAAGCGCTGCTTTCCCCAACATATTGGTCGTCAAGATGCCAAAAGATCTTACTGCCTGCCATCCTATGTGCGGCATTGCATATCATACGGCCACGCTTTCCATCAGCCTCTAACGGTACGTAGATTTTTGCGCCATCTTTTGGATAGATCAGCTCCATTGGGTTGGCATCGTTCTGCTCGCAGCCAGGCGCGAAAGGTGGCAACACGTGGTATTGATAGTTTTTTGTTTTGTAATAATATTCCATTGATGGGGGTAGAACTAACCAGGGCAAGTTTGCCATTTTATCTGGCGATGTGCAATTAGCAGTCACCTGATAACGCCTGTCGGCAGATAAATGGACTAACTTATGCCAGGGGCAAACTGCCGCCTTTAAACCGGTTTTAGGCACATATTGCTCAACCGCATTATCACAATATTGCCCGGCACGATAGCCACTTTCTTTACAAACTTTGATTTTAACCAATTCGCCGTACGGTACATCAAACCACTCGCGCGTGGCAGGTAACAGCCGGAATATCTCAAAAAGCACGGGCGCAGCGGTATTGATACCCGTTAGTCCCGGCCTGCCTTCGCCATCGGTATTACCTACCCAAACGCCGACAACATATTTGGGTGTAACGCCTATGGCCCATCCATCCCTGAACCCAAAGCTGGTGCCCGTTTTCCATGCCACCCGCTGGCTTGAGCTAAACTGTTGCCAAAGCATTTCCTCGCCGGGGCGCATCACTTCTTCCATAGCTTGCAGGGTGTAATAAATTGATCCTGCATCAATCAGGCCATTGTTTTGCTGGTTGGATTGCTTTTGTGGAGCATTGGCGTATTGCGGATGATGGTAGTCATTAGCATCGTATTTACCGCCGTTTTTATTGTAATTATTTAGCGCCCGCGCCATATCGGCATATGCACCGGTTAGCTCCCACAACGTATTTTCCCCACCACCGAGGATCAGCGCTAACCCATAATGGTCGGCAGGTTGATCAAGCGTGGTAATACCTATACGCTTCAGCATATCATAGAAGCGCTCGTACTTATACTGTTGAAGCATTTTTACTGCCGGCACGTTTAGAGAGCGGGATAATGCATTAGAGGCTGGTACTGCGCCATCATATCCCAGATCAAAGTTTTCGGGATGATAACCTGCTATTTGCGTAGGTACGTCGGGTATCAAGCTATTCGGTAGTATCAAACCATCATGCAACATGCTGGCGTAGAGCAGGGGTTTCAAAGTACTGCCAGGGCTTCGGGGTGCACTTATCACATCCACGTCGCTTTCTGTCTCAGGATCTTCGCGGTGCGATACATTGCCTACATAAGCCAGCGTGCTACCTGTCTCTACGTCTAACACAACGGCAGCAACGTTATTGATATCGTTGGCCTTTAATACCTGGTGATGCTTCTCAACGATATCTGTTACCTGTTGCTGCAGATTGCTTTTTATCGATGTAGTGATACGCGTATCCGTAAGTTTAGCCGCTTTCGCATCCGCTTTAAATCGTTGCAGAAGGTGAGGGGCCAGTTGCGGCAAAGGCATCGGTTTTTCCGGTACAGGCTCAAAGCGTGCAAGCGCGGCCGTAGTGCTGTCTATGATACCTTGCTTATATAGTCGACTGAGCAACAAGTCTCGCTTTTTAAGCAATATCTGCCTGTTTTTGCCCGGATGTACAAGCGAAGGCGAATTGGGCAGCACAGCTAAAGCGGCCATCTCGCCCCATGAAAGTTTGTCTGCACTTCGCCCAAAGTAACGCCATGCAGCTGCATCTAACCCTATAACGTTGCTACCGAAAGGGGCATTGCTGGCATACAAGGCCATTATTTCTTTTTTGCCGTAGCCAACTTCCAGTCGAAGGGCCATAAATATCTCGCCTATTTTGTTCCATATAGTGCGGTTATGGTGAGTGGCTAAACGGATCACCTGCATGGTTATGGTACTGCCGCCACTGGTTACGCGTTTGTTGCGCAGGTTTTGTTTAATGGCACGACTAAAAGCCAATGGATCGAAGCCAAAATGATCATTAAAGCGTTTATCTTCGAAAGCAATAATGCACTTGCTGAATTTATCCGGCACACTTGGATTGTAAGGGAAGCGCCATTGCCCGTCCGAAGCGATGGATGCGCCCAGCAACTGCCCACGGTCATCATCAATCACATATGATGTTGAGTTGTTGAATAGCGGTAGTGGCAAACAAAACGCAAACCACAGGCTTAAAGCCAGTAAAATAGCCAGCATAATAATTACCTTTGGCTTTTTTAGGTATTGCTTTAAACTTTTTGTGCTGAATTGCATTAATAAAGCTGGCATTAATATCAACCAATGAAAATAGATAAATTATCAATAATTATCCCGGCTTATAACGAGGGTGGTACCATTCACCTCATTTTAAACAAGATAAAAGCTGTAGAGCTTATTGATGATATCCAAAAAGAGATCATTATTGTTGATGATTGTTCAAGTGATAATACAGAACAGGCGGTTGCCGCCTACCGTGCAGACAATTCAGGTTTTGATATTCGTTATTTTAAACATGCATATAACAAAGGCAAGGGTGCAGCCTTACACACCGGCATAGCTCAGGCAACCGGAGCCTACACCATTATACAGGATGCCGATCTTGAATATGACCCTAACGAGTATAATGATCTACTAAAACCCATCTGTAATGGCTTTGCCGATGTGGTTTATGGCTC
>JAESTD010000236.1 GCA_016763755.1 Mucilaginibacter sp. | reverse complement strand
TTGAAGCGGCTTTTTTGTTTGCCTGATCTATTGTCATTCTGAGTGATAGCGAAGAATCTAACCGCGTTCTTGTTATTATGCCATTCTCTGCAATCTAATCAATAATGTTTGCAGGTGTTCACGAGTGTTCACGGTGTTCATGACGTGAACGTGAATACTTGCCGCATTTTCAACGCGTCAACGACAGGCACGACGCTTATTATTTACTTCATAAAAAAAGCCCACCCAAACGGGCAGGCTTTTCAATGAATAAATATCTAAGCATGAGCTTATTTCTTGGTCACTATCTTCACTATATCATTACCGAAGGCGAATACCATTAACGAGATCAATAGCACAAAGCCCACTATTTGAGCGCGTTCAAGGAACTTATCGCTTAGTGGCTTACCTTTTATCATTTCAATCAATAAAAATACTGTGTGGCCACCATCAAGACCCGGGATAGGCAACAAGTTGGTTAATGCCAGTACCATCGACAGGAAACCTACCAGGCTCCAGAACCTTACCCAATCAACCGTACCGCCAAATTTCTCAGCAATACCCAGCGGGCTCGAAATAGCTTTGGTAGCTTTAACCTGACCAGAGAATATCTTTTTTATCCCCTTTGCATTATCGGCAAACATACCCCACGCTCTTTTAGCACCGATAGGAAACGATTGGAAGAAGCCGTACTTAATTGTTTTCAAGTTCGGCAGTATCTCCTTACGCGGGCGGAAAAAACCAAGATGTCCTTCTTTGTCAATGTTAGCTTTAAGATCCAGCAGGTTACCAGCACGTTTAACCGATAGATCAACAGTTTTGCCCTTATTGGCGGTTAATTGCGCCTGTAACTGATCGTAAAATACGGTGGGTACTTTATTTACAGCTAAGATGCTATCGCCTTTGGTTAAGCCTATGCGTTTTGCTTCGCCGATAACAGAATCAACGCTGAATTTGCCACGAGGCACAATACTGATAAACTCTTCAATCCCGTAATCAGAAAGATCATTGAGGATGGTAGGGGGCACGGTGACATCAAATGTAGAGTCACCACGTTTTACGGTGAACACGGTATTATCTAACAACACTTTTGAACTCACCAAATCCTCAAAACGCTCAAGCTGTTTACCATTTACTGCGGTTATCTTGTCACCAGCTTTGAGGCCCATTTTCTGGCCTATCTTACCCGGGACTATACCGTATTGCACCGTAGACATTGGCGTGTAGCTTTCGCCGTACCGGATGGCTAACATCCAGAAGATAAAAATACCTACAATGATGTTAACGATGATACCGCCAAGCATCACAATCAAACGCTGCCAGGCCGGTTTCGCCCTAAATTCCCATGGTTGTGGTGGGCCTGCTAACTGCTCAGTATCCATAGATTCATCTATCATACCGGCAATTTTTACGTATCCGCCTAAAGGTAGCCAGCCAATACCGTACTCAACACCTTTGTAGTTGAATTTAAAAAGGCTTACGCCCCAGGCATCAAAGAACAAATAAAACTTCTCTACTTTTATTCCGAAAGCACGGGCGGCTAAAAAATGCCCAAACTCATGTAGTATCACCAAAATTGAAAGGCCCAGTATCAACTGGCCGGCCATCACCAAAACGCTCATCCGTAGTTATATAAATGTTAAGCCTTTAACGGCATTTTTTGTATTAAATTTTGCGCAAATATGCGTGTTTCTTTATCAGTATTCAAATAGTCGTGCAGCGAAGGATTTTTGATATAAGCAATTTGCTGCATACAACTTTCAATTATATCGCTCATGGCTAAAAAACCGGTTTCGTTTTGTAAAAACGCGGCCACTGCCACCTCATTTGCCGCGTTAATGATACAAGGCATATTGCCACCTTGTTCCATCGCTTCAAAAGCTAGTTTAAGGTTACGGAAGGTATCTATATCAGGCTTCTCAAACGTCAAATTAGCATGATCAGCAAAGCTGAAACGTTTGAAATTTGTTTTAATGCGCTGCGGATAAGTTAACGCGTATTGGATAGGAAGTTTCATATCCGGCAAGCCCATTTGTGCTTTTATAGATCCATCTTCAAATTGTACCAGTGAATGCACAATTGATTGCGGATGAACAATAACTTCTATCTGAGACGGCTGCAGACCAAACAACCATTTGGCCTCAATTACCTCAAGCCCTTTGTTCATGAGCGATGCTGAATCTATAGTAATTTTAGCGCCCATCACCCAGTTAGGATGCTTAAGCGCGTGCTCGCGGGTTACATCGGCCAAAAGAGCCGCAGATTTACCACGAAAAGGACCACCCGATGCAGTAAGAATAATCTTTTCGATTGGATTAGCTTCTTCTCCTGCAAGGCATTGGAAAATAGCCGAGTGCTCACTATCAACAGGTAATATCTTTACGTTGTGTTCTTTAGCCAGAGAAGTAACGATGTCACCCGCAACAACTAAAGTTTCCTTATTGGCTAAAGCGATATCTTTACCAGCCTTAATTGCGTTTATGGTTGGCTCTAAACCGGCAAAGCCTACCATGGCAGTCAACACTACATCTATCTCAGGTAAGATGACATGCTCTTTTATGGCGTTATATCCTGCCAATACTTTTATAGGCAGATGCGCTAAAGCCTCTTTAACTTCGGTGTATTTGCTTTCGTTGCAGATGATGGCGTAGGCGGGTACAAACTCAATGGCCTGCTGTATGAGCAGGTAAGAATTAGAATGCGCGGTTATCATAAAAGCCCTGAAAATCTGCTGGTTATCACGTATAACCTCAAGGGTTTGTGTACCAACGCTACCCGTAGAGCCAAGAATGGCTATGTTTTTAATATTATCGATTTGATTCAATGTTATACAATATAAGCTTTCAATTCATCGGCAATTTTCCTATCGTTAGACAGGCGCGGGACTTTATTTTGCCCGCCTAATTTTCCCTGGCTACGCATATAGTTGATGAAAGCATCTTTCTTTAAGCTTCTGACAATTAAAGGTTGCAAAATGTTACCCTCAATTAAGTCAAAATAGTAAATATTTTTTTGTTGTAGCGCTTCATCCACTTTAAACGCAAATCCTGCCATATTTTTAGGTTCGGTGCCAAACTCTATAAACCATTCGTGATAAGGTAATTGGCTGCCATCGGGTGCTACCTGCGGTGCCACCGTAAACTCCACAATGTCTATCTCTTCCTCTGCTGCAACGCTCAATAGTGCTTGCTCTACTTCTTCACCAATTACGTGTTCACCAAACGCCGAAATATAGTGTTTAATGCGACCGCTTACTACGATTTTATACGGATCTTT
>JAESTD010000235.1 GCA_016763755.1 Mucilaginibacter sp. | reverse complement strand
GGCAAAAAAGTTGACCTGCTGACCATAGAGATAGAAAAAGTGAACGTTGACGCCCTGGAGCAACTGGAGCGCGAAGGCGTAATGGTTTATCCGCAATCGCGTATTATACGTTTGATACAGGATAAAGGCCTGCAGAAACAATTCTTTAAAGAGAACGAGATACCTACGGCCGAGTTTCAGATCATTGCTACGGCGGAGCAGTTAAAAGAAAGCCATATCCCTTTCCCATACATTCAGAAATTGCGTCGCGATGGTTACGATGGCAAAGGCGTTTATAAGGTGGTTGACGAAAGTTACCTTGCCAAAGCCTTCACCGAGCCGAGCCTTGTTGAGCGTTGGGTTGATTTTGAAAAAGAGATTGCGGTAATAGTTGCCCGCAACGAGAACGGTGAAGTAAAAACCTTCCCGATGGTAGAGATGGAGTTTAATCCCGAAGCCAACCTGGTTGAGTTCTTGATACAACCCTCTACCTTGCCCTTTGAGATCCATCAGGAAGCCGAAGCCATCGCTAAAAAGATAGCCGATACGCTGAAGATTGTCGGCATACTGGCAGTAGAGATGTTCCTGACCAAAGATGGCAAAGTGTTGGTAAACGAACTTGCTCCCCGCCCGCATAACAGCGGTCACCAAAGCATTGAGGGTAACGTGGTATCGCAGTTTGAGCAGCACCTGCGTGCTATATTCAACCAGCCATTGGGTGATACCACCTGCTTGAGCAATGCCATTATGGTGAATGTTTTAGGCGAGGCTGGCCACGAAGGTCCTGCCGTTTACGAGGGCATCGAGAAAATTTTAAAACGCGAGGGCGTATATGTACACCTTTACGGCAAAGCTTTAACCAAACCCTTCCGCAAGATGGGCCACGTTACCATTGTTGATGCGGATAGGGAGAAAGCGATAGAGAAAGCGAGATACGTTCAAAATACTTTAAGAGTAATATCATAATAACCATGTCATTGCGAGGAGCGTAGCGACGCGGCAATCTCATCGCGTTGATCTGCAAGCGATGAGATTGCCACGCTATCGCTCGCAATGACATCTCTTATATATAAATACAACCATGAGCCAACCAAAAGTAGCTATTATAATGGGCAGCAAATCAGATCTGCATGTGATGCAGGATGCTGCCGACGTTTTGAAAGAATTGGGTGTTGATTACGAGATAACCGTAGTATCGGCACACCGCACGCCGGATAGGATGTTTAGTTATGCACGTGCCGCGGCAGATCGTGGTATAAAGGTGATCATAGCAGGTGCCGGTGGTGCTGCGCATTTACCGGGCATGGTGGCATCTTTAACACACTTGCCGGTTATTGGCGTGCCGGTAAAATCAAGCAACTCAATAGATGGATGGGATTCTATCTTGTCTATCCTGCAGATGCCAAACGGTATCCCGGTGGCTACTGTAGCTTTAAATGCGGCAAAAAATGCAGGTATTTTAGCTGCGCAAATCTTGTCTACAGCAGATGAATACTTAACGCAAAACCTCATCAACTACAAAGAAGACCTTAAAAAGAAGGTTGAAGACAGCGCAAAGGAGATGGAAGGTAATTAATTGCCGATACAAAAACCGCAATTGTCGATACTTCGTTTATATTAAAAGTTTATCATTACATTTGAAAATCAATCATTAAATAAAAAGTTATGGGATTAGGTGCACCAGAGATCATTTTGATCATCATCGCGATATTATTATTATTTGGCGGTAAAAAAATTCCTCAATTAATGCGCGGCCTTGGCCAGGGCGTTAAAGAGTTTAAAACTGCCCAGGAAGATGCTAAAACATCTGTAAAAGAAGACTAAAAACAAAAGGCTCCCGAAATTCGGGAGCCTTTTTTAATTCAGGTTTATTGAGAGGTTTAGAAGTTATATGCAACGCGGAAACCAATCTGGCTCAATGTGCCGTTTCTTGACCATCCCTCATAGCGTACTCCAAGATCGAAACCGCCTTCTACAGTGTAACCAATTCCGGGTGCATAGGCAAACGCGGTACCGCCACCACTCTCCGTGCTAAATACTGCACCTAACTGGCCTTCACCGTAAAAACCTTCGCCGGTAAAATAATATTTGAGGCCAGCTTTAACTGGTATAAAACCGTTTGAACCACCACCAAAATCGTCTTTAATTTTAAATGAAGTGTAACCACCAGAAATGGTAACAAAGGTTGATGGTGCAACCGGATGTTCATATTTTAAATTACCACCAAGAGCCACGCTGTAAACGTCACCTGCATCACCTATGGGGAAACCACCATCGAAACCGATACTAAAATGACCTGTGCTTGAATTGGTTTGTGCTGATGCCGTAAAGGCTGTACCGGCAATTATAGCCAGCACGAATAACAATTTTTTCATAAATTTTTGTTGTATAAGATTAAATGTTGCCGGCAAATCTAACACTTATCTTCAAACGAACAAACCGGCAGTTAAAAAACATAAAGCCCAAAGCAATACTACTTTGGGCTTTATCAAATCAAATTGTGTTACAACTACTTAGAAGCTGTAAGCTAAACGAGCAGCAACCTGGCTTACAGTACCGTTATTAGACCATGCTTCGTAACGAATACCAAGATCTACATTTGGGCTAAATGCATAACCAATGCCTGGTGAATAAGCAAATGCAGTACCACCACCACTTTGTGTAGAGAAAGCAGCACCTAATTGCGCCTCGCCATAAAAGCTTTCAGCAAGGAAATATTTCACACCAACTTTTACAGGCACAAAGCCTGCAGCAGGGTTTTTGAAAGTGCCAAAGCCATCGATAGTAACACTTTTGCCAATAAAGCTTGTGTAACCGGCAGAACCTGTAACAAATGTACCTTCAGCAATTGGCTGATCATATTTTAACGAACCGCCAATACCAAAGCTGTAACCATCGCCAAAGCTACCTAATGGTAAACCAGCTTCAACGCCGATGCTAAATTTGCCTGTTTCTGATTTTGATTGTGCTTTTGCAGCAACTGTTAAACCGCAGATAACGGTTAAAAGAAGTAATACTTTTTTCATAATAATAAATTGTTATAAGATTTACACTAAGTAAACATAGGAACAAACGATGCTAATACACAATAGCTATTATGGGCTATTTATTAGAAGTATTTAATACCTTTTTACCTTGTTTGCCCTAATAGACCGCAATACGAATAAAATCGTTACACAACTTATTAAATAAGCACATAACAAGCTGATAATCAGTAATAAATATTTAACTATAATAAATGCCTGAACTTTAGGCGTTGGTGAGCTTAATAAAAATGCTCTCAAGCGAGGCGTTATCATTTTTACTACGCAGGCCGGCAAGGGTATCGTTAGCCACGATATTACCTTTATTGATGATGATCACGTTATTGCACACAGCCTCAACTTCCTGCATAATGTGGGTGGAGAGAATAACAGTTTTAGTTTTACCCAGATCGCTGATCAAATGGCGAATGCCTACCAACTGGTTTGGATCGAGGCCGGAAGTCGGCTCATCCAGTATCAGCACCTGCGGATCATGCAGGATAGCCTGCGCCAGCCCTACCCTTTGGCGGTAACCTTTTGATAACTGACCTATCTTTTTATGTTGCTCGGGGCCGAGGCCGGTTTGCTCAATTACTTCGGCTATGCGTTTCTCAGGCTCGTGGATCTGGTGGATGTCCGCAACAAAACCAAGGGCTTCCTTTACATACATATCGGTATACAGCGGATTACTTTCGGGCAGGTAACCTATACTGCGTTTAACATCAAGCGGATGCGTGCCAATATCAAAACCGGCAACAGTGGCCGTTCCCTCGGACGGTGGCAAATAGCAGGTGAGCATTTTCATGGTAGTGCTTTTACCGGCACCGTTTGGCCCCAAAAAACCAAGTACACCCGTACCGGCCTCAAAGCTGATGGCGTTAACTGCTTTCTGCTGCCCGTAAATTTTGGTTAATGCGGCTACCTGTATGCTCATGCGGTAAAGGTATTGGATAGATATGAGATTTGAGAAATGAGATTTGAGATTTGTTAGATTAAATATCGAACACAGGATGTTGAATGATGAATGTAGCAGAATGTCAGTCTGAGCTTGTCAAAGCCCTTTGCGCGCGATGAGTGGTTCGACGGGCGCACCATGACACGTACTTTGTTGAAAATGACGAATGTAGCAGAACGTCAGTCTGAACTTGTCAAAGACCTGAGCGCGCGATGAGTGGTTCGACGGGCTCACCATGACACGTACTTTGTTGAAAATGACGAATGTAGCAGAATGTCAGTCTGAGCTTGTCAAAGACCTTTACGCGCGATGAGTGGTTCGACAGGCTCACCATGACAAACGTTTTCAGAATCAAGTAATTCTTTTACCATGTAAATCATGGTTCAGAAAAACACAGGGCCAAACAACATTCATTATTCGATATTAACAACTTTAATATTAGCCTCTAAAATTTATCTTTGCCCTTATTATGAGCAATCAAACCGACGATCTATTTAAAAACGTAATATCACACGCCAAAGAATATGGCTTTGTTTTCCAGAGTAGCGAGATCTATGATGGGCTTAGCGCCGTTTACGATTACGGCCAAAATGGTTCTGAATTAAAGAACAACATTAAAACCTATTGGTGGAAAGCCATGGTGCAGATGAACGAGAACATTGTTGGTATTGATTCTGCTATATTTATGCACCCTACCATCTGGAAAGCAAGCGGCCACGTTGACGGTTTCAGCGACCCGATGATAGACAATAAGGACAGCAAAAAACGCTACCGCGCCGATCAGTTACTGGAAGACCGCATTGCCCAGTTGGACGAGGACGGCAAAACCAGCGAAGCCGAAGAATTGCAAATTGAGATGGACAACGCGCTTAAAGCAGAGAACCTGACACGCTTGCGCGAACTGATCATTGAACAAAATATTAAATGCCCCGTAAGCGGCACCGCCAACTGGACAGATGTACGCCAGTTTAACCTGATGTTCAGCACGCAGGTGGGTGCAATTGCCGATGAATCTGATACCATTTACCTGCGCCCTGAAACGGCTCAAGGTATTTTTGTGAACTATTTGAACGTGCAAAAATCTGGCAGGATGAAGATTCCATTTGGTATTGCGCAAATTGGTAAAGCTTTCCGTAACGAGGTGATTGCCCGCCAGTTCATTATCCGCATGCGCGAGTTTGAGCAGATGGAGATGCAATTCTTTGTTCGCCCGGGTACACAGCGTGAGTGGTTTGATAAATGGAAACAAACCCGTTTAAACTGGCACTTGGCCTTAGGTACCGCGCCGGAGAAATACCGTTACCATGAGCATACAAAATTAGCCCACTATGCTGATGCTGCTTTTGATATTGAGTATAACTTCCCGTTCGGTTTTAAAGAAGTTGAAGGTATCCATAGCCGTACCGATTTCGATTTGAGTCAGCATGAGAAATTCTCACGTAAGAAAATGCAGTATTTTGACCCTGAGGTTGACCCTGAAACCGGCAAACCTTATGGTAACTACATCCCTTACGTAATTGAGACTTCTATCGGTTTAGACAGGATGTTCCTGCTTACTCTGATCAACGCTTACGAAGAAGAAGACCTGAGCACCGACGAGAAACAGGATAGCCGTACGGTGTTGCGCCTGCACCCTGCCCTTGCTCCGGTTAAAGCAGCTATTTTCCCATTGACCAAGAAAGACGGCCTGCCGGAGAAAGCCCGCGAGATAATGGACAAATTGAAAGTAAACTTTAACCTGCAATACGAGGAGAAAGATGCTATCGGAAAACGTTACCGCCGCCAGGATGCTATCGGTACGCCGTTCTGTATTACGGTAGACCACCAATCGTTAGAAGATAATACCGTAACCATTCGCCATCGCGATACTATGGCCCAGGAGCGTGTAAACGCCGATGACCTTGACCGCATCATAGGCGACTTGGTTAGCTGGAAGAATGTATTGTAACAATAAAGGCCCGATAAATCGGGCCTTTATCGTTTATTAAACGCGTCATTGCGAGAAACGAAGCAATCTCTACACAGGACAAGCGGCTCTACATAGTACGGAGATTACTTCGTACCTCGCAAAGACGCTATTATAGTATATTTTTATTTCAGCCCCCTCTAAATCTACCCCGAAAGGCGAGACTTCTAAAATAAAACTTTCTTAAGCCCTCCGCCAACCGGCGGAGAGGGTTTGGGTGGGGCTTTCTTTCCCTCGGAGAGGGGTTTGGGGTGAGGCTTCCTAATTCAACATCGGATTTTCCGGGAAATTAGCAATATGGGCATAGCGCTGGCCCAGGCCTATTACCACCTCTTTCCACAAATTTTGTTCATTATTGCTGAATATGCTGTCGGCTTCAAAATTATTGGCCACTATCCACGAGTCTTCCCGAAGTTCATCATCCAATTGGCTTGGTGTCCAGCCGCTGTATCCGGTAAAAAACTTTATTTCGTCTTCGGTTAGCTGGTAGTTGGTTATTAATTCTTTTATCTGGTCAAAATCGCCGCCCCAGTAAATACCGTCCCATATTTCAATGCCATTATCAATCTTATCCGGGCAGCGGTGTATGTAGTGCAGGGTGTTGGCAGCAACCGGTCCGCCGGCATAAACGGGTATCTCTGAGTATGAAACATCGGGCAAAATATCGCCCAGCATCATTTCAGTTTGATGGTTAAGCACAAAACCCATTGCTCCGGCTTCAGAATATTCGGTAAGCAGGATAACTGACCGTTTAAAATTAGGATCGGCCATAAAAGGCTCAGATATCAATAAACGGCCTGCAGCCGGTGCGATTGGACTTAGCATAAGGTTACGTATTTATAAATTAAACGCTAAATGTAAAAATATGTTCATTAGCCATTAAAAACGGATTGTTTCAATTACATACGGTTTAATTAATTTGTAAGTTTGCGCTGATGGAGCAAAAAGATATAGAAAATTTAAGACAGGATTACGCAGCGGCCTCGCTTAGCGAGAAAGATGTGGATGCCAACCCTATAAAACAGTTCGACAAATGGTTTAACGACGCCATTAACGCGCAGGTGCACGAGCCTAATGCCATGACACTGGCTACCGCCACAACTGATGGCCGCCCATCGGCAAGGATTGTACTCTTAAAAGGCTTTAGTGAGGATGGTTTTAAATTTTATACTAACTATTTAAGCCGTAAAGGCAAAGAGCTGGCCAAAAACCCCAATGCTGCCCTGGTATTTTTCTGGGGCGATATGGAGCGCCAGATCCGTATTGAGGGTACTATTGAGAAGCTGGATAAATGGTATTCTGAAAAATATTTCCACTCGCGCCCTAAAGCCAGCCAGATAAGTGCTGTTGCATCGCCGCAAAGCCGGGAAATCGAGAGTCGCGAAGCGCTCGAAGAGCATATCGCAAAACTTGAAGTGGAATTCGGCGATGGCGAAATACCAAAACCATCGCACTGGGGCGGTTACATTGTAAAACCGCGGATGATAGAGTTTTGGCAAGGCCGCCGTAGTCGCCTGCACGATAGGATTGTTTATAAAAAAGTTGATAACAAAAACTGGAAAATAGTACGCCTGGCTCCATGACCTTTGACGATATTAAAGATTTATTGGCGGCCAAATTTGGCGATGAAGTAATTGTTGGCGAAGAACGCACTGGCCTGCAGCCCGCGCTACTGATACAAGCCGAAAGGATAGCCGATGTCTGCCTCGAACTGCGCGATAACCCAAAAACATACTTCGACCTGCTGAACTGTTTAAGCGGGATTGATTATGGCACTGCCGCCAATCGCTTTGGTGCTGTTTATCAATTAACATCTATTCCGTATAATCTCACCATCACCCTAAAGGTGAGTGTGGAGAATGACAGGAATGAATACAACCTGCCCACCTTCCCTACCGTATCGCACGTTTACGCCACTGCCGACTGGCATGAGCGCGAGGCCTATGATCTGGCAGGTATCTTTTTTGAAGGCCACCCCGATCTGCGCCGTATTTTATTGCCCGATGATTGGGAAGGTTATCCGCTTCGTAAAGACTACATAGCTACCGAATATTATAAAGGAATCCCGATAGATTATCCCGTACAACCTAAGGATAGCGCCGAGAAGATCGAATATAAAATTGCAGAAGACAAGAACCCTAAATACAACGAGGCACTAAAACGCTACGAACAAAAAATAGCCGACGCTGCAGTTGAGGATATGGTTTTAAACATGGGGCCGCAGCACCCATCAACCCACGGCGTGCTTCGCCTGGAGTTGATAACAGATGGTGAAATAGTAAAAGAGGTTATTCCCCATGTAGGTTATCTGCACCGCTGTTTTGAGAAGCATGCCGAAGCGCTTACCTACCAGCAAACCATCCCGTTTACGGATAGGATGGATTACCTGGCATCAATGAACAATGCCCACGCCTGGGTAATGGGTGCCGAAAAAATGCTGGGCATTGATAAAGATATTCCTAAACGTATCGAGTACATCCGTGTGCTGGTTTGTGAGATGAATCGTATTGCATCGCACCTGATAGCTATTGGTACTTATGGTATCGATATAGGCGCGTTTACGCCATTCCTGTGGTGTTTCCGTGATCGTGAGCATATTATGGGCATGCTGGAGTGGGCATCAGGCTCGCGCATGCTGTACAACTATATTTGGGTTGGTGGCTTGTTCTATGATCTGCCCGTTGGTTTTGAGGAACGCTGCCGCGAGTTTATCGACTACTTTAAACCAAAAATGGTTGAGCTTAACCAGCTTTTAACCGATAACCAGATCTTCATAAGCAGAACCGCCAACGTGGGTGTGTTGCCATTGGATGTGGCTATCAACTATGGCTGTACCGGCCCGGTATTACGTGGCTCGGGCTTGCGGTATGATCTGCGCCGTATTGACGGTTACTCGGTTTACCCTGAACTTGATTTTGAAGTACCGATAGGTACCGGCCTGATGGGTTCTGTAGGCGATTGCTGGGACCGCTACAAGGTGCGTGTAGATGAGATAGATCAATCTGTCCGCATTATTGAGCAATGCCTGGACAGGCTCCAAAAAGAGCTTAAACGCACACCAGATTTTGATCCTCGCGCCAAGCTACCCCGCAAGCTTACCCCAAAAGCGCAAGATTATTACACCCGCTGCGAAGGCGCCAAAGGCGAATTGGGTTTTTACTTCATCCATGACAACGAACGCTCTGAGATTCCCTTCCGCGTTAAAGCCCGCGGCCCAAGCTACAACAACCTATCTGTTGTACCTGCCATAACCAAAAGCGTAATGATAGCCGATGTGATCGCTATTATAGGCTCTATTGATTTTGTGTTGGGGGAAGTGGATAGGTAAGAGATTCAAGACTTTTAGAATCAGGAATCAAGACGGAATATCAACTCATCTTGTCATTGCCACGAGCAACTGCTCTTTACAGCAATGACATACGTTTTTATATTCCGATTGTCATTTCGAACGAGCGACAGCGAGGAGAAATCTTCTGCACTTGACAATAACGTTCGCTGAGCCGCTCGCAAAAGATTTCTCGTCACCCCATTTCACAACCCCGCCCTTCTGCTCGCTCGAAATGACATTGGGTAGTAAGAAATAGAATATCAAACAGATCCCTCAATCAAAAAAACCAAAGTTCAAAAAATCAGCGTAATCCATCAATTATCAAAAATCAGCGGTCAAAAACTCACCGGTAAAGAGAAAGGGTGATACAAGTTAATGCATCACCCTTTACATATGGGGATTGTTGATTTTGCTACTGATTATAAACCTTCACCATAAACACGTAATTGCGCAGTTTTTCAATCTGCTTGGTACGGCTTAAGTTAGCCATGGTGCTTTTCGTGTTCAGGTTGATTGATTTTGTAAGCGAATCTGAAGGTATGCTTTGGATGGCTTTTAACAGATAGCGTGATTTAACCGCAAAAGCCGCACCTGATGTTTGAGTTTGCTTACCATTTATCACACCTATGATGTTACCTTTATCATCCAACAATGGGCCACCGCTATTACCAGGATTAACCGGGATATAAACTTCATACTCGGTAGTGTCGCCACGGTAGCCTGAAGCACCGGTTAAAGCACCCGGGCCATATTTGACATCATCACCGGGGAAACCTAAGGTATAAACCAGTTCACCAAGGTCGCTTTTAGATTTTTTGAAAGCGTACGGTACCGGACCTATATTTTTAAAAGATGTATCATTTACCTGTAAGATAGCTACATCATAAGCAGGATCGGTATACACAACTTTCGTATGAAATGATGTGCCTTCTGCATTTTGCACATAAACACTGTCTCCACCGTTAACCACGTGAAAATTGGTTACTATGTAACCGTTGCCAGTAAGAGCAAAGCCCGTACCGCGAAACTTGGCATTTGTTACAGGCGCAGTTTTTACTGTTTTATAAATATTTTTCTGTTGTTCACCTAACTGGCGCTGTTGTCTTTTTACACCTTCAACATCAGCTTTTAATTGTTGGAAACGAGGGTCTTTGTTGCTCAGATCCCCTGTTACAAACAAGGTAAGCAGGATAGCCAATATAGCTACCGAAGCCGCCACAGATATTTTTGAGTGGTGGTTACGCCACATCTGTACAATCCATGATGGGTGGGCCATCAGATCTTCTTTTAATGTGTGTACATCTATCTCATCATGTATGGCGTTAAGGCGCGTCTCCAGCTTCACACGCTCGTTGTATTGCTTGATAAGCGAAGTAAGATCTTTATGCTCCGCCATTTTTGCATCAACAGAAGCATCATTTTTCCGTAAAGCCTCAAAATCTTCACGCTCCTGCGCGGTCATCTCGCCGCCAAGGTAACGTTCAATCAATTCAATAAGTTGATTCTCTCTCATGATCATCACTCGTTTTTATTGCTGAAAAAACAATTTTTTCAGCCTTTGCAGACATTTGTATTTCTGCGTTTTTGCATTATCAGCATTAGTATATCCAAACCTCTCGCATATATCCTGCATGCTTCGGTTATGCATATAAAAATCTTCCATTATAGTTTTGCAAGGTTCGCCCAACAATTTTAGAGCCTCTCCCATCTTGCTGATCTGCAGGTCGCGCTCTTCGTGGCGCTCCACTTCTTCTTCAACAGGCAAAAATTCCTCAAAGTCTTTAATATCACCACCGGCATATCGGTTCAATTGTTTAAGCCTCTTTAACCATAAACGCCTGCATACCGAATATATATACGTTTTAAGCTTACTGCTCAGCTCAAAATCGCCCCGCTTTATTTTATTGTAAAGAACTATGATAGCTTCCTGATAAATATCCTTGGCCTCATCTTCATCGCCATTGTTGTTAACAATGAGTTGCAAAACCATAGGGAAGTAAGCCAGGTAAAGCTTTTTTAAAACACTGTCAGAGTTGTTCAGTATCCCAATGATCACTTCACTATCCGACGGTATTTCCACATTTAACTGATTATTCACTCTTTAATACTTTTTATATTGAATAGTAACCCAATAAGATCAAAAATAATTTCTGCAATAACCAGCTACAGCAAAAAAGGGTTTTGCTTTTTTATTAAAGGTCGATGTAAACTGTATTATCTGCTGCCGGCAAAGGTAACTCTTAAGTCTGAAGTCCAAAAGTTAGCCGCTTTCCGATTTTTGACATTTGACTTTAAACACAGGGTTACCTTTTCTAATAACCGATATTAACGGCGTAACCACCACCACTAAAAAAGATTCTAAAAAAAATAATTTTTGTGGGTTACCTTTTTAAAATGCGGGTATTAACCATTACAAAGAATAAGATACTTACAATTAATTAAAACAAAACAAAAATGAAAAATTCATTCAAAGTTGCTTTTTTAGCTCTTGCTATCGCAGTTTCTGCTGCTGCTTGTAAAGGTTCAGGTTCATCATCTTCTGCTGATTCAGCTGCTGCTGACACTGCTAAAGTTGATTCAGCTGCTGCTAAAGTTGATTCAGCTGCTACTAAAGTTGACTCTGCTGCTGCAAAAGTTGACTCTGCTGCTAAAGACACAACTAAAAAATAATTTTAGCCTATTAGGCTAAATACTAAAAATTACATTGTTAATTTTTTAAGTTTTTTAAGTTTTAAAAAGGTAATCTGCATTTTTTTTTTAAAAGTGGGTTACCTTTTTTCTTTTTAGGTATTAATGTCTGAAAACTATTAAATCACTTAAAAACAAAAACAATGAAAAATTCATTCAAAGTTGCTTTCTTAGCGTTAGCTATCGCAGTTTCTGCTGCTGCTTGTAAAGGTTCAGGTTCAGCTTCTTCAGCTGATTCAGCTGCTGCTGATACTGCTAAAATGGACACTGCTGCTGCTAAAGTTGACTCTGCTGCTGCTAAAGTTGACTCGGCTGCTACTAAAGTTGACTCGGCTGCTAAAGACACAACTAAAAAAATGTAATATCGCTTTTAGCGATAAAAAGCCCCTCGGTTTTACCAAGGGGCTTTTTTATTGCCCTGCTATTTTAAAACAATGGCGCTCTGTTTTGTTTATTGCTTAATATACGTTTATGAAATACGCCGACTGGAAGAAACTTAGTGTCGAAGAAAAACGCAATACCCATTGGAAACATCATCCGCACGTGCGCACTGCGACCGTACTAACCATATTGGCTGCCTGCTTTTTCGCGGTGTTTATGCTGCGAGTTTTTCAAAACAAGCGCGTACACGTTAACCGTAAACCAAATGCCCGCGAAGCTTATGAAACAGCAAAGCATTTTGTAAATGATCGGCTTTTGTTGCCGCAGACTGCAACATTTCCAAAAAACGACTTTACGGCAGATATCGATACTGCCCGCAATATTTACTTTTTGCAATCAACTGTAAATGCGCAGGATAGCAGCGGTAAAACAGAACAAAGCAAATGGGAAACACATTTGTCATACCTGGGCGGTGATTGGGCAGACCCAAAAAGCTGGCGTGTAATAGATTTGAAGATAATAGCCCTAAAAAAATAAATCACAAAAAAAGCTCCCGGATATCCGGGAGCTTTTTTTGTGATAATGTGATATTATGATCTTCCTCTGAATGCTGATATGATCCAAATAACGATAATTAATACTACAATTACTGAAATTACCCCTACGGCAGCCCCGGCCTTAAAAATTCCGCCGATAACTTCACATCCGCTAAAGGTGAACACAAGCAAAGCAAGTGTTAATAAGTACATTTTTTTCATGGTAGATGATTGTAAAGATTTATGATATTTTGTCAAGTACAATAATCAGACCACGGACAAATGACACTTTAAAAACAATTATTCTTCAATTTCTGCATGTTCTGTAGGTAAAAATTGTACGGCAATTAATACAATAGCAATGGCGGCAAGGCTCATCGGCACTAAAGCTTCTACAGCTGATAATAAAATTTCCATAGCAAATTATTTAGGGGTTAATAATTACAATTAAAATTTAATTTGTCTCCAACTCAAATCCTCAATCAATCATAGGGTAATACTAAGCTATCAATAGTTTCTATTAAAAAGCAATCAATGTTGATAACTATTGAAAAAAGTGAGTAAAGTAAAAAAATCAGGCGATGAAGTTGTTTAAAATACCACTTTAACATGATTATGATAAAGATTATACTAATTTCAGCGCTATGAAATCTGCTCTACTTTCGGCGTCAAATGTAAACGTGAAGTTCCCGGGTAACTTATTATTCAACTGTCTTAATTTTGAATTGCAGAGTAATGAGCATTGGGCTATAACGGGTGAGAGTGGCGCGGGTAAAAGTGTCTTGTTGCAAGTACTGGCCGGCAATGTTGGCCTTAACGGTGGCAGTCTTACCTATCATTTTTTAAAAACCATTAATATTGATGAGCAAAAGCTCAATCCAAATCAATTCATAGCCTTTGCCGGCTCAAAACACAACTTTAAAAATTTATCAAACACTGCCGATCTCTACTATCAGCAGCGCTTTAACTCCTCTGATTCGGAGGATGCCCTCGTTGTTCGCGATTACCTGCAAATAGTAAAAGTAAACCAGCATAAACCATCTTACTGGACTATTGATAAAGCCATTGATGCGCTTAACTTAAGCCACCTGGCCGATAAACAGATCATCAAACTATCAAACGGCGAAACCAAGCGACTGATGATAGCTGCTGCGCTCATTAAAAATCCGCTGATATTATTACTTGATAACCCCATGACCGGGCTCGACGTAAACACCCGCGCATATTTTAACCAGCTTTTCAACGAGATAGCGGCATCCGGCATCAACATCATCATGGCTACCTCGCCGAGAGAGTTGCCGGATGTGATAACCAACGTTGCGGTTTTACAAAACGGGCAAATAATAAAATCAACAGATAAAGAAACCTTCGAGGCCGAGGGTTACAGCGCCGTATCTGAGATAAATATCGATACCGGGGCATTAGCAAAACTTACCGCCAACCACGCTGCAGAGCACCTGTATAAGAAAATTGTGGACATGAAGAATGTCCACATCCAATACGGTGACAAGGTTATTCTTGATGGAATAAACTGGCAAATAAACCCCGGCGATCGCTGGGCCTTATTAGGGCCGAATGGTGCCGGTAAATCAACACTACTTAGTTTGATCAATGGCGATAACCCGCAGGCGTACGCCAACGATATAGTATTGTTTGACCGAAAACGGGGCTCGGGCGAGAGTATCTGGGATATAAAAAGCAAAATAGGTTTTGTATCGCCTGAGCTTTACCAGTATTTCCCTACCGATAATTCTTGTTTGCAAGTTATTGAAAGTGGTTTTTATGATACCCTGGGCTTATTCCGCCCCAGCGTAAAATCCCGTTCCGAATTGGCGCTCGAGTGGATGAAGGCTTTAGAGGTAGATAAATACGCCCGCCATTTGTTAAAAAATATACCGGCGAGTGCGCAGCGCCTTTGCCTGCTTGCCCGCGCACTCATCAAAAATCCCGCGCTTTTAATATTTGATGAACCCTGCCAGGGGCTTGATGAACATCAGCAACAACATTTTAAGGCAATTACCGATGCTGTTTGCCGGATAAGCAACGTTTCGCTGATTTATGTAACCCACTATCAACACGAGATACCGGATAGCGTAAGTAAGGTATTGAAATTGGAGAAAGGTAAGGTGGTCTGAGATATCTGAACTTGAATTTGTGGAACTAAAACAATTTAGGAATTTCCTTATCCAAATTCTGTCAATTCATTAAATTCTTAAAATTCGAGTTCAGACAATTGTCACCTTTCACCCTTAATCTTTCGCCTTTCACCTCACACAGCGTATATTTGTGACTATGAATACAGCGGATCTGTTGCAGCGTGCTTTAGCTTTTGATTTTTTGAGCATTGAGGAAGGTGTTTATCTTTACCACAACGCCTCCACTGCTGATTTGATGAACGTAGCCAACCAACTGCGTAAAATACAGGTTCCGCACGGGAAAGTTACCTGGCAGATCGATCGTAACGTTAATACTACTAACGTTTGTATTGCCAACTGTAAGTTCTGTAATTTCTTTCGCCGCCCGGGGCATGAGGAAAGCTACATAACAGATATTGAGACCTACAAACGCAAGATTGAGGAAACCTTCCGTTACGGCGGCGACCAGTTGCTGCTGCAAGGTGGCCACCATCCTGATCTCGGTTTGGAGTTTTATACTACGCTGTTCCGTCAACTGAAGGAGCTTTATCCAAAGCTGAAACTACACTCTTTAGGTCCGCCGGAGATAGCGCACGTTGCCAAGCTGGAGAACATGAGCCACATTGATGTGTTGAGCGCCATGAAAGAGGCTGGTTTGGATTCCCTTCCCGGAGCTGGTGCCGAGATTCTGAACGACCGCGTTCGCCGCCTGATCTCAAAGGGTAAATGTGGTGGTAAAGAGTGGTTGGATGTAATGCGTGCAGCGCACCAGATAAACCTGCCTACATCGGCTACCATGATGTTTGGCCATATCGAAACTATTGAGGAGCGCTTTGAGCACCTGGTTTGGATCCGCGAAGTACAATCAGAAAAACCTGAAGGTAATCATGGTTTCATAGCATTTATACCCTGGCCGTTCCAGGATGACGGCACGCTTTTAAGAAAAGTGCGTGGCATAACCAATAATGTAACAGGTGATGAATATATCCGCATGATAGCGCTTAGCCGTATTATGCTCCCGAATGTTAAAAACATCCAGGCATCATGGTTAACTGTAGGCAAGCAAGTTGCACAACTTTGTTTGCATGCCGGCGCTAATGATTTCGGATCGATAATGATTGAGGAAAATGTGGTTTCGGCTGCAGGTGCACCGCACCGTTTTACAGCCAAAGGCATCCAGGATTCTATCCGCGAAGCGGGATTCGAGCCTCAACTCCGCACCCAAAAATACGACTGGCGTGAGATGCCTGCCGAGATTGAGGAGCAGGTGATAGATTATTAAAAAGTCGGAAGTCTTTAGTCTAAAGTCCGAAGTCGTCTTTATTCTACACGTCATTTCGAGGAACGAAGCAATCTCTTTAAGTAAATCCAAATGCAAGGGGTTAGCTTGTCCTGGAGAGGTTGCGTCGTTCCTCGCAATGACGTACATTATAATAGCCTTTTTTCTTATTTTCACCGCTCAATGACTTAAGACTTACGACTTAGAAAAGTGCAAAACATCGAACAATATATCGAAGCTTTAATATTTGCCTCTGAACAGGGTATTCGCACCGAGGAGATCATTTACTGCCTGCAAGCCAGCTTTGAACGCGATTTCACCAGTGAGGAAATTGAAGGATACATTGCCGCCATCACCCAAAAATATCAGCAAGATACTTTTGCCATCGAGGTGGTGAAGATCAACAATGGTTATCAATTTTTAACCAAGAAAGACTATCATGCCGTTGTGAGTTTATTGCAGATACAGCGCTCTAAAAAGAAATTAAGCCAAGCTGCATTAGAGACATTAGCTATAATTGCCTACAAGCAACCTGTCACCAAAACCGACGTTGAACAGATACGCGGTGTTAACTGCGATTACTCCATTCAAAAGCTGCTTGAAAAGGAGTTAATTGCCATTACAGGCAAGTCTGACGCGATAGGAAAACCTATCTTATACGGCACCAGCAATATGTTTATGGATTATTTTGGCATCAACCATATTAGCGAACTACCTCAGCTTAAAGACATTAACAACGAAGAATCGACCATTGGAGAGCAGGCAGAATAAATTTAAAAATCATTTTTATTAAATTGGTTTTTAACTATTTTTACTCTCAACAAAGCCGCTTTACGCTGCAGAGTGCAAAGACAATAAACAACAGATCAATTCAAAAAAGTTTTAAAACGTAAAACCTTTTAAGATGGCAACTCCGAAAAAACCTTCTACAAAAAAAATTAGCGACGAGGACGATGACGACTTTGATGATGAACCAACATCAGGGAAAAAGGTTGTTGACGAAGATGATGACTATGATGAGGATACGCCATTAGATGATGATCTGGGTGGTTTTGATTCTTACGATCCATACGACGACGAAGACGACGATTAATTAATCGTTACCTCATTATAACAAAAGCATCCGGCAGTAACGCGGGGTGCTTTTTTTGTATCTTACCCGCCCGTTTGTATGAACATCATCGAAATAAAAAGCAAAGCAGATAAAACCGCATTTTTAGATGTGGCCCGCATTATTTATAAAAACGATCCTAATTGGGTTTGCCCGCTGGATAATGATGTTGAAGCGGTGTTTGATCCTGCCCGTAATAATTTTCATAAACATGGCCGCGCTACGCGATGGATCCTGAGGGACAATAGCGACAAACTCATCGGCCGCATTGCTGCCTTCGTGAACGATGAAAAAGCCTACAACTATGAACAACCTACCGGCGGCTTCGGCTTTTTTGAATGTATAGATGATGAAGGGGCTGCATTTTTATTATTTGACACAGCGAAGGCCTGGTTACTTCAACAAGGCATGCAAGCTATGGATGGCCCGATAAACTTTGGCGAAAACGATAATTTTTGGGGCTTACTGGTTGAAGGTTTTACGCCCCCATCCTATGGCATGAACTATCACATGCCCTACTACCATGTATTTTTCAAAAATTACGGCTTTGAAACTTTGTATCAGCAGATCACCAATCACCTTGATGTGCATAAACCCTTCTCGGAGCGGTTCACTAAAATAGCCAACTGGGTAATGGGCAAACCTGGTTATACTTTTGAACACTTCAAATCATCACAGCTTGAAAAATTTGCGGCGGATTTTATTGAGATCTACAACGATGGCTGGCAGGATTTTGAAAATTTTGTCCCTATTAACCATGCCACCATCATGGAAAGCCTTAAACAGATGAAGGCCATTATGGACGAAAAGCTGATTTGGTTTGCGTATGTAGACGGCGAACCGGCCTCGTTCATCGTTATACTGCCCGATGCCAACCAAATGATAAAACCACTTAACGGCAAGTTGAACCTATTGGGCAAACTGATGTTTATTTACCGCAAATGGCGCGGAGTTAGCCGAATGCGGGCGATAGTTATGGGCACAAAGCAAAAGTTCCAGAAACATGGTCTGGAATCGTGCTTGTTTATTAAACTAAAGGAATATGTTTTACCGCTAAAACAATACGACGAGCTTGAGCTATCATGGGTTGGCGATTTTAATGCCAAGATGATAGCCATACACGAAGCAGTGGGAGCAACTTTTGGGAAAAAACACCTAACAATGCGCCACAAGTTTTGATAAGCCCGCGGGGGCGTGGGCTTATAATTTAAGCTGTAACTTTCTTGTGCCTAAGCTCTTCGAACAATTCAATAACTTTTTTCTGCAGATCGATAACCTCTGTTTCGCGATCCATCAGTTTTTTGTTAACGCTCTCCAGCTCACTCGCCATTTTTTGATCCTGTTCAGTTTCGTTATATGTAAGTAACTGAACTACAGACATTTCAAACAATACCGCTATCTGCTCTAAGCGAGATAGATTAATGTCTGTAATGCCAGTTTCAATTTTAGAAAAAGCCGGAATAGAGATATCTAAACGTTTAGCTACTTCTTCCTGGCTCCATCCTTTTTGGTGGCGCAATAACCGAATTTTTTTTCCAAGTGTCTTCATAAAAGTTAATTAGGTGAGGGGTTTCTCAATAGTTAATAAAGTTACTAATTTTATTATTAAGAACGTAATAATCAATAAATTTATAATAAAATATTTTTTAACATAAGCAGGTCAATTCCGCCAAAATTACCGCTGCTCATCATCAGCAAATTGGAGTTGCAAATATCCAGTTTTTGCAGGTGAGCAAACAACCCCTCAGGGGTATTAAAAAATAATAATTTGTCGTTAGCAAAAGCAGCCTTAACCGCTTCGGCGGGGTAAGGTTCCATCTTCTTTTGTTCAAAGGTTTTATTGTCAATAAAAACAATAGCATCATCGGCCTCATCCATACTGCCGGCATACTCGTTCAAAAAGTCTTTATTTAAACTGCTAAAGGTATGCAGCTCAATACAAGCGATCAGCTTGCGGTCTGGAAATTGCTTCCTTACTGCATCAATAGTAGCCGTAAGCTTTGACGGCGAATGCGCAAAATCTATAAAAATGGTGCTGTTACCATTCTGCCCCACTATCTCCAGGCGGCGTGCCGCACCTTTGAAACTGCTGATGTAGGTATAAAAATCGTCGCTGTTGATATCTAATGCTTCGCAAACCAGTCGTGCGGCCTGCATGTTAAGCAGGTTATGCTCTCCAAAAACCTGTAACGGGTATGTTTTACCATTAGCTATTATGCTGGTAATCCCATTATTAATCGTGTACTCCGGCAGGTTGTAAGGCATTTTTTTAGCATCAACGTCTAAACCGACAACCATATTGTTTAACACCTCATCTGTTTGGCAATAAATAAGTTTGCCGTTTGGTTCAATGGTATCAGCAAAGATCCTGAACTGATCAACATAGTTATCAAAAGTTGGGAAAACATTGATATGATCCCAGGCTATACCGCTTATAACACCGATGTTAGCTTTATAGATATGAAACTTTGGCCTGCGATCTATCGGCGAAGCGAGGTATTCGTCGCCTTCTATGATCATCACCGGGGCATCATCGCTAAGGCCAACCATTGTTTCAAACCCTTCTAATTGCGCACCCACCAAGTAATCAAACTTTTTACCGGCATGTTGTAACACGTGCAATATCATGCTGGTAATGGTAGTTTTACCATGGCTGCCCCCTATTACTACACGCAGCTTATCTTTTGATTGCTCGTAAATGTAATCGGGGTAAGAGTAAATTTTGATGCCCAGTTCCTGTGCCTTCAATAGCTCGGGATTATCAATACGGGCATGCATACCCAGGATAACGGCATCCAGATCGGTGCTTATCTTTTCGGGATCCCAACCTTCGTGTGCGGGCAGTATACCGTATTTTTTCAAGCGTGAGGCTGATGGTTCAAACAAAACATCATCAGACCCGGTAACAGTAAAACCTTTTTTGTGAAGCGCAATTGCCAGATTATGCATTGCGCTGCCGCCTATAGCTATGAAGTGTACTTTCATTTTTTTTATCAGGGTGCAAATAAACATAAAATGCACTATCATACCAATTAAAATTATTAACCGGCTAAGCTATTTTAACAGTAAAACGGGCACTGGCGAACTGGAGGCCAATTGTTGCGATATGCTACTGTGAATAATTGACCTGAAGAAACTATATCTATGTGGTAAAGCAATCACCATTTCGGCCTTGTGTTCGTCGGCAAAGTTTAACAAACCCATTATAACATTCGGCGAATTGATAAAGTGATAGGTTGGTTTATAAATCTTCAGCATAGTTTTTAAAGCGGTCTCTTCCGCCAATTGCTCGGGATCTTTTTCAATATGTTTGCTATCGGCATCGATATTCACAACCAGCAGATCAAATTTCTGTTTGCCTAACAACTTATGCAACACATCAACGGGTATGTTCTCCTTAACCTTTTTAAAATCGCAGGCTATGATGGCGCGTTCAATAGTGCGGTAGGTAAATGCCGGCGGGATAACTACCACCGGCACCGGGCTTGCCTTTGAAATGCCTATTACGTGGCTTCCAAGCCCCTCACCCTCTGCGCTGCTGTTTCCTACACTGCCAATAATCACCAAGTCGGCATTTGTGGCTTCTACACGGTCAACGACGGCACGTACAAGGTGCGAGCGGTTAACCCATACATCTATCTGCACACCAGCGCGTACTAATTTTTCCAGCTTGTGTTTCAGCTTGTTCAAACCATCGTGTCGGTCGTCAAGACTTTCCAGGATCTCCTGTTCGCGCAGCATCATCATATCGGCGTTCGGAAGCAATTCTTCATAAGGTGATATGTAGTAAGCGTTAAGTAAAATGATCCGTTCAACGTTGGTTTGATTACTTAACCTGGCAGCAAAGTCGGCAGCATTAAAAGCAGCCTCAGAGAAATCGATAGGTACGAGATAGGTTTTCATAACGATAATATTTAGCGCCGTTTCTTGCAACCGGCATTCAATGTGTCAAAATTACGCATTGCGAGTCCGTAGTTTGTCAAATAGGTTTCATAAAAAGCCTCTCCCCAACCTCTCCAAAGGAAAGGGCTTTGAAAAGCATGCTTTATTAACACATAAATTTAGGGATTATTTTCTTTAGGCATAAACACCTCTACGCTGTCATTTCGAGCGAGCAGAAGGGGGCGTCTGAGAACTTTGTGGCGACGAAAACCGACCAACGGGAGCTCATCGAAGATAAATCTTCTGCGCCGTGAGTGCATGGTGTAGAAGATTTCTCCTTACACCAAACCACAGGCCTTAGCTTGTTCGTTCGAAATGACATGGTGGTGATTTTCTTGCGCTTGCATTTCTCAAAATAAAGCCCCACTTTTGTATTGTAATAATTTTTATTACATATTAAACAAATGAACGGACGATTCCCAATAGCTATGCATATCATGACGTTGCTTTGCGCAAGTAATGAAAGCTTGCTATCGTCTGAATATATGGCGGGGAGCATTAACATCAACCCGGTATTGATACGTAAGGAACTGAGCAACTTGCTTAAGCATGGGTTGATCATTAGTCAACTGGGTAAAAACGGTGGTTATATCTTAGCTAAACCGGCAAAGGATATCACTATTGCAGGCATTTACCAGGCAGTGAAGCCCGATGCTATTTTGGGCCAGGCCAAAAATCAGCCTAACCCTGCCTGCCCTATCGGTAAGGAGATAAACAGTCATTTAAAAAACTTAGATGCCGAAATTGAACAGGTGATGCTTAACAAGTTGGGCACCACTACCCTGGCTGAGTTCTGTAAAAAATTTGAGTAAAAAATTTAAACAATTCTGTAACAAAATAAATTACAATTAAAACAACAAATATGAAAGTAGCAATTATTGGTGCCACAGGTTTTGTGGGCCCCGAGTTAGTAAAAGAAGGCGTTTTACGCGGGTACGAAATAACTGCCATTGCCCGCAATACAGATAAAGTTGAAAAACAGGCAGGTGTAACTGCCGTAGCTGCTGATGTGTATGATGTAGATGCACTGGCATCAGTACTATCAGGCCATGATGCGGTAATAAATTCGTTCAATGCCGGCTGGACCAACCCTAACCTTTATAACGATTTCCTGAAGGGATCCAGAAACATACAGGAAGCGGTAAAAAAAGCAGGTGTTAAACGTTATATAACCATTGGCGGTGCAGGCAGTTTATTTATTGATGAGAAGCAGTTGGTTGATTCGCCTGAGTTCCCGAAAGAGTACTACCCGGGAGCATCTGCAGCACGCGATTATCTTGCCGAATTACGTAACGAACAAGATTTAGACTGGACTTTCTTAAGCCCTGCTATCAACTTGCATCCGGGCCAGCGTACTGCTGAGTTCCGTTTAGGTACAGAAAACCCGGTGTTTGATACCGAAGGCAAAAACGAAATATCAACGGCAGATATAGCCGTTGCGATATTCAATGAATTGGAAAACAACCAATTTGTTAAACAGCGCTTTACACTGGGTTACTAAACAAAACCGTCATGTTGAATTTATTTTAACATCTCTTATGCTAAGTCGTTGTTATGGCTGCTCTGCTAATGGGGTGCCGAAATAAATTCGGCATGACGGAATGGGTAAAAATAAAAGAGACGCGAAATCCGCGTCTCTTTTATTTTTAAAGTTTATTTTTAAAGCACAAACTTCGCTGCTACCCAGTCTTTATCTTTTTTGTGGGTGATGTATTTGAGGTTGTATTTGCGGGCTTCGTCGGTGATGATATCCAGATCGGGCGATTCATAGAAACCGCTAAAATAGATCTCGCCTCCCGGTCTTAGCACGCGAGCGTAGGCATCCATCTGATCTAATAAAATATTGCGGTTAATATTAGCCAGGATGATGTCATGCTGCTCATCAGGAATAACCTCTTTTGAACCGCAAAGAGCTTTGATATGTTCCACATTATTTAGCGCCGAGTTCTCGATAGTGCTTTCGTAACAAACAGGGTCATAATCAATAGCCGTTAGATCTATTGCACCAAGTTTGGCAGCAAGTATAGCCAGGATCCCTGTACCACAGCCCATATCCAGTACTTTTTTGCCGGCAAAATCATTCTCCAACATCAGTTGCATCACCATAGCGGTAGTTTGGTGATGGCCGGTACCAAATGCCATCTTAGGGTCGATAACTATCTCATAAGGAAATTCAGGTTTCGGCTCATGGAAAGTAGCACGCACAAACACCTGGTCGCCTATTTGGATAGGCTCAAAATTACTTTCCCATACCTCGTTCCAGTTTTTTTGAGGGATAAGGGTTATATCGTAACTAAAGGTGAACATCTCACGGTATGGCTCCAATGCCTCATCCAATACCTGCTGATCAAAATTATCAACCGGAATGTAAGCCTTAAAACCCAGCTCAACCTCTTCAAAAGTATCAAAACCAATCTCACCCAAGGCGGCTATCAGCAGATCCTGCTGGTAATCCTCGGTGGTAATGGTGGTGAAAAGTAATTCGTAGTAAATCATGTGTTAGATTTGAGATATGAGATGTGAGATGTGAGATAAACCTTTTAAATTCGGTCTCAATACTCATATCTCACATCTCATATCTGCCAATTAATTAAACGCTTTTACAATATCAGTAAAGTCGCGCGATTTTAGGGATGCACCGCCTATAAGGCCGCCATCGATATCCGGTTGAGCGAAAAGTTCGGGGGCATTTTTAGCGTTACAGCTACCGCCATATAAAATAGTAGTATCATCAGCAACCTGCTGACCGTATTTTGCTGCCAGTTCCTGGCGGATAAAAGCGTGGATCTCTTGTGCCTGGTCTGATGTTGCAGTAACACCCGTACCAATAGCCCAAACCGGTTCGTAAGCTAAAACTATCTGGCTAAATTTATCAGCATCTAAGTGATAAACACCTTCTTGTAACTGGGCTTTTATGATATTCAAGTGCTCGTTTGCTTCGCGCTCTTGCAGGGTTTCACCTATACAAAAAATAGGTTTTAAGCCGTTTGCTAAAGCTGTATCAGTTTTTTGAGCCAGCAATTGATTGGTTTCACCAAAATACTGGCGACGCTCTGAGTGGCCTAAAATAACGTAGGCTGCGCCAACAGATTTAATTTGCTTTGCAGATACCTCTCCGGTATAAGCACCACTCTCTGCCTGGTGTGCATTTTGAGCACCTACAGATACACGGCCGTTACCTTTAGCTAATTGAACAAGACTGTGCAAATGAATAAAAGGGCTGCAAACGACAACTTCCTGCGTACCGGTTGCTTCGTCTTTTACCATATTAAGTACTTCAGAGAATAGCGATAAACCTTCATTATAGTCAAGGTTCATTTTCCAGTTTCCGGCTACGATGTTTTTTCTCATGTTGTTGAATTTAGTCCATGGGCAATGGTCAATAGTCCATGGTTTTAGTTGTTATTAGTTTTATGATATTTAAAGCCGCAGGTTATTTAGTTACGCAACCATTAAGCTTCCTTAGTTCTTTTGTTTGTTCAAATACCTCAGTGAGTATTTGTTTTTCAGCATCGTTAAACTCCCGGTGCGGGCGGCGGGCAAATACACGCTCAGTAGTTTCCATCATTTTGTTGTAGGCATATTCCTCTAAGCCTTCAGCCCCACCCCATGAAAAATCGGGCACAAAGTTTGGCGGATAACCACCACCAAAAACGTTGGCGCTTACACCAATCACTGTGCCTGTGTTAAACATAGTATTGATACCGCATTTGGCATGGTCAGCCATTATTAAGCCGCAAAATTGAAGCCCGGTTTTACGCATACTTTGCGATGCATAATCCCAAAGCCTTACCTCGGCATAATTGTTTTTTAAGTTCGAGTTATTGGTATCGGCGCCGATATTGCACCATTCGCCTATAACGGCGTTACCCAGGTAACCCTCGTGGCCTTTGTTTGAGTAGCCCCATATAACAGCGTTATTTACCTCACCACCTACACGGCAATATGGCCCAACAGTTGTAGCGCCATAGATCTTGGTTCCCATCTTTATCTGCGAGTTCTCGCACAAAGCAAATGGCCCGCGGATGTTGGTACCTTCCCAAACCTCGGTATTAGCCGATAGGTAGATAGGCCCGTTAACTGTGCTAAACGTGCAACACTCTGCCAAAACGCCTTCTTCTGCAAAAAAATCAGTACCGATGATAGTATTGGTGCTGCTTATTTCGGCACTGGAACGGCCTTTGGTAAGTAGTGCAAAATCTTTGCGAAGCTCGATATCGTTCTTCTTAAAAATATCCTCGGGGTATTTTATAGTAACGGGGATACGCTCATGTACTACTGCATCGGCGTACACCTGCTGCGCACCAAAACCTTTCGCTTCATCAGCATTAAGGCGTACTGCAATTAGTTGATTACGGTAAGTGAGCGACTGACCTGTTTGCAATTTATCCACAGCTTCAACTAAAGCCTCATCAGGACAGAATGATCCGTTTATGAACAGGTTATCATCGGTTATCATAACCGGGAACTTTGCCTGTAAATATTGCTCTGTTAAGAACGAGGCCGTTTGTCCAAGATGTTTCTCCCACTTTTCGGCAATGGTTAAGATACCAATGCGCAGATCGGCAACCGGGCGGGTGTATGTTAAAGGCAGAAGCGTATTGCGGGCGTTATCGTCGAAAAGAATGATTGCCATGCGTCAAAAATAAAAAAAGTCCCCCGTTTTTGACGGGGGACCGTTGAATATTTTAGTGAAATACCAATTACTTTTTGTTGTAACGGCTGCGGAATTTGTCGATACGACCCGCAGTGTCAACCAACTTCATTTTACCGGTGTAGAACGGGTGTGAAGTGTGTGATATCTCTAATTTTACCAATGGGTATTCGTTACCATCTTCCCATGTAGTTGATTCACGGGTATCGATGCATGATTTAGTGATGAAAGAATAGTCGTTAGACATATCTTTAAAAACAACTAATCTATAGTTTGATGGATGCAGATCTTTTTTCATTTTCTTATATTCTTTCCTCTCAAAAGAGAGGCGCAAATGTAATCAAATTTATTAAATGTAAAAAGTCAATCTTAAAAAATTATTAACATTTGCTTTAAGTACCTTTATAATACTTATTGATGCTCGGTGGCACCAATATCAAAAGAACCTGTTGATAAACGTTTAGTGCCATAATAATCATAGGCAACACCATAATAAAACGTGTTTGTACCGGCATTTATAAGCGGTGATGACGATTGCAAATGATAATCGCCGCCAGCATAATTAACAAACTTACAGGTGTTTACATCGCTGTTAACGTAGTTGTTTGATGCCGTTAATTTAACGCTGCTGCTCATGCGGTGAATGGCCTGGCCTGATCCTGCGTTGATAATAACATTATTTACCGCCACATTCATTGGTATAGTTTCAGAATTTAGTTTGATACCGTCTTTTTTAGGAGATACGATAGTGTTATTAACAAACCTGAAATATGGTCCGGGAGTGTATCTCGAGTCGGCAAAAATGCCGTTTTCAGCCGCTCCTATTATGTAATTATTGTAAACGCTGTTATCGCCAAGGCCTAAAACTATTATGCCATTACCGGGCGCATCTTTGACCAGGTTATTAAAGCACTTGCCACCTGTACCTTCGCCAATTTGTATACCGTTATTTTGTCCGCTTGCAAATGGGGATCTGCCTGGAGATTGGATGGTGTTATGAAAAACGTAACACTCAGTTGTGGCACTACCAACCTGAATACCCTCGCAGCCTGCAAAATTAACGGTGTTCTTGTAAATCCTCAGATTTTTAGTTTCATGTGGCATTACCGTACCGCAAGAGGTTGATACACCATCTTTGTAAAAAGAATTACCAACATAAATACCTTCACCGCCTGTGTTATGGATATAATTATGGTGGATGCGGATATTACTCATGGTAAAGTTACCTCGCCATGTAGCCTTATCGCACGATGGATCTGTTTTGGCCATTATACCTGCAAACCCGCTGTTTTTCACTTCGATATTAGCGATCTCGAAATCAGAGCTTAGATCATCCATTGTCATGCTGATGTTTCCGCCGTCAATTACAAAACCGTAATTAACGCCGGCTGCACCTGTTCCTAAAACCTTAAAGTTTTTACAATTCTGGGTTTTAAAAACGTAAGAAGCAGTGGTAGCTGCTGATAAGGTTACCTGTCCGCCCTTATTCACGATGATAATGGGTTGTTGCGGGGTGCCTTGTAAGTTTTTAAGCAATAAAGCACCTCGTTTGCCCGCTTGCACATATATCACTGTGCCGGCAGGTAAGTTACTACCGTCAACGCTCCATTGCGAAGGTTGAACCGTAATTGTGGTAGTTACAGCAGCGATAACACGGGTTGCTGCGGATGTATCAGGTAAATCAAAATCGTCACCACCGTCCTGTAAAGGAACATCCGTGTTTACGGTATCTGATTTTGTAGGAGAGGTTTCTGAAACCACGCTTAAAGGTTTCTCTACTTTTAAAGCCGGTTTGGAGCACATCATAAAAGTTGATGCAATAAACGCTCCGATTATCGTTTTCAGCAGTATTTCGGGAAATTTAAATCTCATGAACAACAAATTAAATGAACCGGGGATAATCAATAGTTTTTGTTAGCCAAAGGCTAATACACAACACCTTATACGGTAACATTTAACTAATGTTGCCCTGATGGTTATTTTGGGGAATATTTTGTGAATGAAAGATCATAAACGTAAAGCAAGTGTTACATCCGGACATTTGATGCCCATTATTTGCAATGTTTTGCTGCTTATAAAAAAGCGAAGTATCAGTTTAAAATTGCTAAACGTCAAACAGACTGGCAAAGCTCCACCAATACGCCATTTGTACTTTTGGGATGTACAAAGCAAACCAATTTGTTGTCTGCCCCGCGCTTGGGTTCATCATTCAACAATATGAAGCCTTCTGCTTTGAGGCGTTCCATTTCTACGCGTATATCGGTCACATCAAAAGCAATATGATGTATTCCCTCTCCTCTTTTGGCAATAAATTTGGCAATCGGGCTATCAGGGTTAGTAGCCTCCAGCAATTCAATTATATTTGGGCCGCTTTGCAAAAACGCTGTTTTTACACCTTCGCTGGCTACTTCCTCTATTTTATAGACTTCTGTATTTAGTAGCTTTTGATAGATGTTCCCTGAACTTTCAATGCTGCTTACTGCGATGCCAATATGCTCTATTTTGTTCATTTTTAAGTTAACAAGGAGTTGAAATTGATGATTTGATAAAAATAGGTAATTTAAAATGTTTGAGACTATTAGCATCCGGCGCTACCTTTTACCCTTCGCCTTTTACCTTTAAGCTTTCGAGCTTCTCCCCATGTCCAAATATTGTAAATAAATGGCACCTAAGTGCAATTTATAGCAGCCAAAAGATGCAAAAGTAAAACTTTGCGTATATTTGTATGGTTTAAAATTCACTTCATGGACATCCCAATTTATTTAGATAACAACGCAACTACGCCAATGGACCCAAGGGTGCTTGAAGCTATGTTGCCTTACTTCACCAACAAATTTGGTAATGCGGCAAGCCGTAACCACCATTTTGGCTGGGTAGCTGAGGAAGGCGTTGATTATGCACGCGAGCAGGTTGCAAAATTGATAGGTGCAAGCGAGAAAGAGATCATCTTTACATCAGGCGCTACCGAATCTGATAACCTTGCTATCAAAGGCGTGTTTGAAATGTACAAAGACAAAGGTAACCACATTATAACAGCCGTTACAGAACACAAAGCTGTTTTAGATGCCTGCAAACACGTTGAGAAATTGGGCGGAAAGGTTACTTATCTTGCTGTTAAAGAAGACGGTTTGGTTGACCATGCCGAACTTGAAGCTGCCATGACACCTGAGACCATCCTGGTATCTATTATGTATGGTAACAATGAGATAGGCGTTATACAGCCGGTTAAAGAAATTGCTGCGATTGCCCACAAGCACGGTGCTTTATTTATGACCGATGCTACCCAGGCAGTTGGTAAAATACCTGTTGATGTCAACGCCGATGGCATTGACCTTTTGGCTTTATCGGCACACAAAATGTACGGCCCTAAAGGTGTTGGTGCTTTGTACGTACGCCGTAAAGGACCACGTGTTAAGGTTACTGCCCAGATGGACGGTGGTGGCCACGAGCGCGGTATGCGTTCTGGTACCCTTAACGTTCCCGGTATTGTTGGTTTGGGTAAAGCTTGTGAGCTTGCCGGCCAGGAAATGGAAGCAGAAGCAAAACGCCTTTCAGGTTTACGCGATAAACTGCAGGCAGCATTAACTGTGTTAGAAGAAAGCTATGTTAACGGTAATGTTGACCACCGCTTGCCACACGTTGCCAACATATCATTCAAATATGTTGAGGGCGAAGGTTTGATGATGGCAATGAAAGACCTGGCGGTATCATCAGGTTCGGCCTGTACATCAGCTTCGTTAGAGCCTTCTTATGTGTTAAAAAGCTTAGGTTTAAGTGATGACCTGGCGCACTCTTCTATCCGTTTCGGTTTAGGCCGTTTCACAACTGAAGAAGAAGTTGACTACGCTATTGAGGTAACTAAAAAAGCGGTTAACCACCTGCGCGAACTTTCTCCGCTTTGGGAAATGTTCAAAGAAGGTATCGACCTTAACTCAATTGAGTGGGCGGAACACTAAGAAATTTGACGATGTGGTAATTTGACGATTTGAAAATTACAGACATCAGAAAAATATTATAACGATGATTTGATAACTTTTTCAAATCATCAAATTTTCAAATTTATAAATTTATAAAGCTATGGCTTATTCAGATAAAGTAATTGACCACTACACTAACCCGCGTAACGTGGGTACGTTAGATAAAGCAAGCGCACAGGTTGGTACCGGCCTTGTTGGTGCACCTGAGTGTGGAGACGTAATGCGCCTTCAGATTCAGGTTGATGAGAACAACATCATCACCGATGCAAAATTTAAAACCTTTGGTTGCGGTTCGGCTATCGCTTCTTCATCTTTAGCTACCGAGTGGCTTAAAGGTAAAAGCGTTGACGATGCCATGAAAATTGACAACATGGACATTGTTGAAGAACTTGCGCTTCCACCGGTTAAAATTCACTGCTCTGTATTGGCAGAAGATGCCATCAAAGCTGCTATTAACGATTTCCGCGTTAAAAACGGTATGGAGCCAATTGAACTGGAAAAATCACACCACTAATAAGATTCAGGAATCAAGAAGCAAGAGTCAGGACATCTGGCTCAATATTTGGTCTTGATTCTTGATTTTAATAGTCTTGATTCTATTACTATGGTAACTGTAACCGATAAAGCAAAATCAAAGATAGATAACCTGATGCAGGATAGCGGGCTTGATGCCTCTTACTTTCTGCGTGTGAGCGTACAGGGTGGCGGCTGTTCGGGCTTGTCGTACAATCTTGATTTTGATAACGAAGAGAAAAAAGGCGACCAGTTTTTTGAAGACAAAGGGGTTCGCATGGCCTTAGACATGAAATCGTTTCTTTACCTGGCCGGCACCGAGCTTGATTTTAGCGATGGCCTTAACGGTAAGGGGTTTAACTTCCATAATCCTAATGCTACCCGCACCTGCGGATGCGGCGAAAGCTTCTCGGTATAAAGCCTCTCCCCGGCCCTCACAAAAGGAGAGGGAATAAAAAAGAGAGCAAAACTTTAAAGATTTATTAATCAAAATATTAAAAAGGTTGACTATATTTAGATAGTCAACCTTTTTTGCTTTTGTATGGAAACTAAACCGCTTGTAATACTGGGCAGTAACCGCAAAAACAGCCTTACCGAATCTATCACCCGTAGAGCCCTGGGCAGTACGGAGTTTGATATGATAGACCTGCTTGACCATACCATCGTCCATTACAATTACGACGGCAATTACCCCGCTGCCGATGAGTTTGATTCCATCATTAACAGTATACTTCCATACAACAATATCATCTTTGCTACACCTGTTTATTGGTACAGCATGAGTGGTGTAATGAAGGTTTTCTTCGATAGGTTAACAGATCTCATCACCATAAAAAAAGACCTCGGCCGCAACCTCAAAGGCAAATCAGCATCCATGATAGCCGTTGGCGCAGACCCAACATACCCGATGGTTTTGAGATACCTTTTAAGCATACTGCGGCCTACCTGGGCATTCAGTATCAGGGTTGCACTTATTATGCTACTGAGCCGAAAGCGATATAGATCTTCTGGCAGCCGGTTAGATTTTATAATCATTGTTACATAGCCTCGTTTTTAATTGGATGTAAAATAAGTAACTTTGTTATTGTACAAACCAATTATTAACTGAATGAGTAATATAGCTGAGCAATCAACTATTCCCGGCCTTATCCGCAACATAGTCGCCAACATCCACCCAGAAACGCAAACTTTCCTTATCCATAAGGTAAAAGATGCATGGGTGAAGATATCGTATAAAGAAGCGTTAGAGAAGATCGATGCCATATCGGCGTGGTTTCTGAGCATCGGCGTTAAAAAAGGCGACCGCCTGGCCCTCATTATCGAGAACGGCCCTGATTACGTTTATTATGACCAGGCACTGCAACAGGTAGGCGCCATCAATGCCTCTATTTACCCTACCCTTTCAGAAGCGGAGATTGAGTATATCCTTAAAGATTCTGAGTCCAAAACTATAATCACCGGCAATCCTTTCCTTTGCCGTAAGGTGCTTAAAATATCCAATAATTGTCCGTCGCTGCAATACATATTGCCTGCTTTTGATGACTATAAGAAATTCACGGAGAAACTGGAATTGACGGCAAAAGTTGTGGGCTTTAAAGAAGTAATTGAGCAAGGAAAAGCATTGGTTCCGCAGTATGCACAAGCCATTACCGATGCCCGTGCTGATGTAAAACCGAAAGACCTTTCTTGCCTCATCTACACATCGGGTACTACTGGCACACCCAAAGGCGTAATGCTAAGCCATTACAATCTGGTGGGGAATTGCAGCACCAGTTTGATACAGTTGCCGATCATCGAGAACACGGATATGTTCCTGTCGTTTCTGCCCTTATCGCACGTATTTGAGCGCACAGCTACCTATTATATCTGCTTAACCATGGGTTGCCAGATAGCCTTTGCACAAAGCCTTGACCTCTTAGCCCGCAATATGGCCGAGGTAAGACCAACCGTAATGTGCTGCGTACCGCGACTGTTGGAACGCATCCACGACCGTGCCATGAAGAACGGATTGGCGGCTGGCGGCATCAAAACAAAAATATTTACCTGGGCACTGGCAACAGGTCGTAAACGCCGCCTGCTAAGCGAGGCCGGTAAAAAACCTGGACTCGTATTAGGCCTGCAATTGAAACTGGCCGAAAAGCTTGTGTTCAGTAAAATTAAGGAGAAAACCGGTGGTCGTTTAAAGGTATTGCTATCGGGCGGTGGCGCGCTGCCTAAAAACATCGGTGAGTTTTTTGGCGATATCGGCATTAAACTGCTTGAGGGTTTTGGTTTAACGGAAACCTCGCCGGTGATGGCCGTAACTGAGAATGACCGCATCATCTACGGCACAGTTGGACGCATAATTCCCGGTATCGAAGTGGCTATACAGCATGTAGATACCAAAGAAATCTACACAATCCAAACCCACGATAACTTTAACCCTGATTTTACCAGCGAAGAGGGCGAGATCATTGTACGTGGGCATTGTGTGATGCAGGGCTATTGGAAAAAACCTGAGGAAACCGCAAACGTGATCGATCCAGATGGCTGGTTCCATACCGGTGATATCGGCCGTTTCTTCCGAGGTAACCTGCAAATAACAGACAGGCTGAAGAACATGCTGGTGAATGCTTACGGTAAAAACGTTTATCCTACGCCGGTAGAGAACAACTATCTGAAAAGCCCTAAAATTGAACAGATCTTCCTCATCGGCGATAAACGTGAATATATTACGGCTATCGTAGTTCCATCGCGCGAAGCGCTGCAAGAGACCTTTAAAATGAAGGATGATTACTTTGAAAAACCTGAGCTATTCATCGATGAAAAAGAAATAAACGACTGGATAGCCCAGGACATCAAACGCCTCTCAACCGATCTGGCTAAATTCGAGCGTATCAAAAACTTCAAGGTAAAACGCACCCCTTTCAGTATGGAAGCGGGCGAGATAACACCGACCCTTAAAGCCAAACGCAAAGTGATTGAGAAAAAATACGCTGATGCGATAGATGAGCTTTATCTGCAGGAAACTGAGTACGACTAAATGAAAAGCCCCTGATAAAATATCGGGGGCTTTTCATTTTCTTAGCGGCCGTCGCGAATTTCCAGTTCGTGGCAGCGTAATTTCAATTATGCGTTAAGCAATTCCTGAAACAGCGCCACAAAATCTCCTACATGCTTGCCATCAGCCAAACCGTGATGTACGCTTACGGAAACAGGCATGCTTTTGATGCCATCCTTTTCTGTCATTTTGCCGTAGGATACTTTGGGCATGCTATCCTCAAACTGGAAACCACGTGCATGGGTTAGTCCGGTAAAATCCAACCATGGAATGGCCGAGATATGCAGCACATTAGTGATCGGTCTTAGCTCTATACCCGTACCGGCAGCAACGCGCTCCATTTCTTTTTTGGCATGAGCGGCAAATTCTTTCAGATCAGGATGGTAATCCATAAATGAAAACCCGAACGTATCATTGGGACGCCCAACTGTGGCTGATGCGCCAATGCTATCATACAGGTAAACCTCGCCGTTCTCTACCCGGTATCGAAAATGAGTTAAACGGTTTGCAGCAGTAAGCGTGCAGTGCAGGTAATATAAAAAGAAGGAAATGCCCAGCTCCTTAGCTTTAGCATATGCCTTTGTACAATCAACCGTTACGGTTGCGCCAAAGAACGATTCTTCAAAGCTGTTAAAGAATTTAAAATGCTCGGTACGTTCCCAGGTTTTAAAATCAATTTTGGTTTTCATTACAAGTAATTCAGTATCTCGGTTATGCGCTCTACACTGCGGAAACGCTCGTTATCAATGCTATCTTCAATTTGCTCGTGTGCCCAGGTAATGTGGTAAGGCACATGTACACCATGGCCGCCAATGTTCAGCACTGGCAGTATATCACTCTTTAATGAATTGCCCACCATCAGAAATTCCTCAGGCTTGATGTCCAGATGTTTCAACAATTTAAGGTAATTGGCGTCATCCTTCTCGCTCATAATTTCGATATGGTGGAAGTATGAGTTTAGGCCTGAGCGTTTCAACTTACGCTCCTGATCAAGCAGGTCGCCTTTGGTGGCTACCACTATACGGTATTTATCTTTTACGGTTTGCAATACTTGTTCCACACCATCCAGTAGCTCAATAGGTTGGTTCAGCATCTGCTTGCCCAGGTCGGTGATCTTCTCAATTATATCGGGACTGATAGTATTGCTGCTCACTTTCAAAGCCGTCTCTATCATGGACAACACGAAGCCTTTTATACCGTAGCCGTAAAGGGCAAGGTTCTCAATCTCTATCTTAAATAATTCGCGTTCTAATTCGTGCTGCGAGGCATACTCGCCCAACAGCTCACAAAACCGCTCTTCCGACGCACGAAAATAAGGTTCGTTCACCCAAAGGGTATCATCGGCGTCAAAAGCAATTACTTTGATGTTCATGCCGTAAAGGTATTTATTTTAGATAATGACGGGAATAGAAGTTTTGGGGTGACAGGGGGGAATTAAGAAGCCTCTCTCCAAACCCATCTCCGAGGGAGAGGGGCTTAATAATCATGTCCTTGCCAGAAGCGCCAGCGACGTGGCAACCTCATAAGCAGGTCGGATATGCTTGTCCTATGAGATTGCCGCGCTATCGCTCGCAATTACACATGGTTCAGCAACAAGCAGAAAACCTATCACTCAATTCTCACACCCAACACCCTATATCTAACCAAAAAATCATATTTTTGCACCCTTATTTAATACGTTTTCTACAATGAGTATTGCACTATCCGAACAGGAGATACAACGCCGCGAGTCATTAAAACAATTGCGTGCTTTGGGCATAGACCCTTACCCTGCCGAAGCTTACCCGGTGAATGCCTGGGCTAATGAAATTACTGAAAATTTTACAGCCGAGCCCGATAAGTATAAACAGGTGGTAATTGCCGGTCGAATCATGACGCGCCGTATCATGGGTAGTGCCTCTTTCTTTGAATTGCAAGATAGCACAGGCCGTATCCAGGTTTATATTAAACGTGATGATATTTGCCCTGATGAGGATAAAACGCTTTACAATACCGTATTTAAAAAGCTGTTAGATATTGGCGATTACGTTGGTATTAAAGGTTATGCCTTTTTGACCCAAACCGGCGAATTGTCTATTCATACACAAGAGTTAACCATCCTTTCAAAATCGCTTAAACCGCTACCTGTGGTTAAACGCGAGGACGATGGTACCATACACGATGGTTTTACCGACCCTGAGCTGCGTTACCGCCAGCGTTATG
>JAESTD010000234.1 GCA_016763755.1 Mucilaginibacter sp. | reverse complement strand
TTTCATTTGTGTGGGTTTTTAAAAGGTAATAAAATAGCTTGCTACCTCATTAGAGGCGCAAATTTTAATTGTGTGTTTGGTTGAAAGTCCCCCTCTAAAATGATCGTGGATCTTTAGATAAGAACGGTATGGTGAGATTTGAAGAAACTTGTTTTAGTGAAAGCCATAGAGCCAATAAAGTACCGTAGCTGCCGCCGCGTTCTATCCATTCAAAAACTTCGTACTTAGGATAGAACAGTTCAGTTGCCGCTTTCCAGATGATAAAGATGAGCACCAAGCTGCGTACAGGTTTAAACAATACCAACAAAGCCGCTGCTATTTCAAACACACCCGCAAACTGCGCTATCTTCGCCGGGTCGCTAAATCCAAGCGAAGCGTATTGGCTCAACAAACCTTTCTTTTGAATAAGGTTTAACCAACCGTGGCCCATCAGCAAGAAAAAGCCGACTGTTTTTAAACAGTTATAAACCCTCGCCATGGTTTTGTCGTCAACCGGGGTGGCGGGGTTTATAACCTCAAATAATTGTTTAAAGCTTTTTATGCCGCCTGATAAGATGAGCATGGCCAGTGGCGCTCCAAAGTTGCCGGCTCTTTCAATAAACTCGGCAAAAGGCTCGCCTGAAGCCGGGCGAAGAAATGCTGTAACAGCACCCCATATCACCAACCAAAGCGCTATAGCACGCATCGGCCTGAAAAGCATCAGTACGCCCAAAGCAATATCTGCTACTCCTACCCATGGCATCAGGGCATAAGCAGTTTTAGTATCTATACCAAATACCGCAAAGTAGTTGCACCAGATCTGTTTGGTGATTATCCCAAACGAACCATGGCCAATAAAGCACATGGCGATTGCTATTCTTAAGACGTAATGTATTTTTTGCTCGGTCTTCATCATCCTGCACTTAAAAGCTTAATATTTCAGTTTAGTTAGCACCGTCGGCTTTTGCGCGGGTTATAGCGTACTCACCTACTTTGATACCGGTTTGCAAGCCAACTTCGCAATCGCTGCGATAGTGGATAGCACCGTATAACCTTGACATCGCTGCTTCATGTGCCATTGCCATAAAATCGTTTTTACGCTCGGGGATCAAATAACCCAAAATAGTAGCAGCAGCGCCGCTAAAATTTGAGTGGCCTGAGGTGTAGGACGGAAAGTTTGGCACGCCGGTAAGCGTTTTAATATCAAACATATACTGGCTTGGGCGTGGGTTGAAATAAGCGTATTTGGCATCCCAGCACACGATAGCAGCATCCATTTCGGCCATGTTCAACAACGCAAGGTTACGGGCCCAACGCACTTCGCTGAATTTGTGTTTAACAAATTCGTCGGCTGCTATAGTATTCCAGTGCCCCGGTGGGGTTACAGTACCTACGCCATCAGCCCAAAAAGCTACAATACGCTCATGTTCGCGACTGCGGTTCATGCTCATTTGCAAAACTTCGTCTGCCTCTTTCTTAAACTCAGGTGAACCTGTTGAATATGGCGGCGCGGGGCGTAAGGCTACAACAGTTGCCGTATTAAACAAAAATGGCGTTACCTGGGTAAACAAAGGCAACATCGGTGGGCGGCGTGGCAACTCTAAGCTTATCCATGGTATTTGACCTGTTGCTTTAGTATCATTTTCCAATTTATCCCAAACATCTTTGTTACCAATAGCGGCACCCGCTTTATCAGTGCGTGCACGGGCAAGAAAAACATCAGCAACCTGGCGGCCTAACGATTCGCCAGCATCCATATCAGAACGGGTATTAGCACCGGCCATAATGCGATATAATTTTTCCTCAGCTGCTTTCTGGCGGATAAAATCCAGATCACCCGGGAAAAGCAATTCCATCATTTTTGCAGTTACGCCTGATACGACTGCATCTTCGCTTGGATATGCAGGCAACTCAGATTTTGGAACCAAAGCATTGATAGCCAAATCTGTTACATACGGTGCAGGGCGATTAAACTGCTTTTTAAATTTCCATGCTTGCACCAAAGCGTCATACTGTGCAGCACTTACATAAGCATAGGCACGCGCAGCATAAGGCGGGTTAGCAAACGGGAATAATGGGTATGCCAAAGGGTTGGCTGCGCTTGGTGCAGGATAAGTGCCGTCATCTTTTTGATAAGGCGGCAAATTATGTTTGGCAACCAGCTCGCGCAATATCTCGTTCCAGCGTAGTACTGATCCTGCGCTCCAGTAAGTAATAATATCGCGTTGGTCTCTTGTTAAATTACGTTGGTAGCTTTTTATTTCATTAAGATCGGCCACGTAATTTGGCGAAGTAACAACATCCGGCGTAGCAACCGTAAACGTTGACGACGCTGTTAACATTGGTGCCCAGGTATCGGCATTAAGGTCGATATTGGCAGGTGCCAGTGCAGGATAAAGCTCGTTACGCTCTACAATATCCTTTTTACACGATGAAGTAAGCACCGATACGGCGGCAAACATCACCGGTAATATATGTAATAGATTTTTTTTCGTCTGTCGGTTTATTTTTCTGATTTATCCTTTTTGGTTGAGAATACATAATACACTCCGCCAAATACACCCAGGTTTTGTCCGTAATTGCGGCCGTGTAACACCCAACTCCCACCTGCTGTAAACTCAAGCCCTTGTACAGATTGGAACATGTATTTAAAAATACCACCTACCGCCGTCGCTTCCATGTTATTGCTTGGGAAAGGCATGTTGTTTTTTGTGATATCAAAACCACCTATAGTATTCATGTGGGTAAGTGTAGCTTCGGCATTGAACTTCAAACTGCGGTAACCGGTGCTGAATAAAAAGTTTGTCATGTTTGGCATTGCCACCTGGTTGGTGTAATGCATCTCGGTAGTGTAGTATGAGTCGCGGTCGATAGTAATGTTATCACGACGCATGTACTGACCGGCCCCGGCAACAAAGAATCTGCCCACCTGGTAATTCAATAAACCACGTAATGCGATGTTCTTGCTGCGCATACCTATAGAGAGCGGCAGGTAATCTGCCTGATAGTTGCCAACCGGGATGCTACCTGATACGATAGCATGTAAGCTTAACAAGCCTGAGCCAAGCTCTTCTTTAACAGCCATCCATTTAAAAGCAAGGCTGATGTCTTGAAAACCTTGCTGACCGCGTAAGGTACCGGCGCTAACATTGGTTTTCACATACGGAACCATGAATAAAAGGTTTATACGATTGCTTAAACCATAGTTACCGCCAAGTGCGTAAACATTGCTGCTTACAGTACCAAGGTTAAGGTTGTTGCGCCTAAAATCACCTTCCCAATAGTGGTTCCAGCTATTGTGTGTATAAACGCCTGCAGCGCAGAAATAATTTTTTGGTATCATGAGTGCATCAGACTCTGTTTGGGCTTTAACGGTTTGGTTTAAAGCAACCAAAGCCAATGCACTAATACAATACTTAATATATTGTAAAGTTATCTTCATAAAAGTGGTCTAAAATAATATGAGGGTACGAAAGTTTTATAAGCATCAGCCACCAAAAAATCTCACAAATTTAATGGCTGATGCTTACGTAATTGCATCTTGCTTAGCATAAATAAATTATAAACGTTACGACAAAACGCATATAAGCTATCAGTCTAAAGCAGACAAAAAAATCTTAATTGAATATTAATCAACCGATAAGGTGATTGGGCGGCTTGCCCGGAGATTCGATGTAAGGATGAGTTAATATAGAAGATAAAAGATTCTCTCTTTGTAATGAGGCATCGTTAAACTGCAGGAAATTATACTCAGTAACCGGCACGTTGTATTCGCTTACCGGTGAGCTTAATTTTTTAGCGGGAGCATCCTGGCCTTTTTTACTTAACGGCGCATCACTTATGTTTTTGGCCATAATGGTGTTGGCCTCAAATAACTTGTTTTTAACCTCGTTGGCAACGCAAACCAGGAACATAGTATCCCGGGTCATTTTTACACCTACGTAGTTATAGAAACCATTTTTAAGCTTTATCTGTCCCTGTACTTTTTCATAATCGGGCCAGTCTTGTATACCAGGAGTGCGCATCGGAACTTTAAGCAACACCAGTTGGGTGGCGTCAACCTTGTTCTCATAAATCTGTTTTACGATCTGTTGTTCTGAGCGATGCATGAAATATTGGAAAATAATGGCATATCCACCTGCATTAAACAGGTGCACGCTTAGCAGCAATATAGCCAGAAATCTTCTCAACACTCAGATAATATTAGGGTACAACAGCGTAAAAATATTTATAAAATTGAATATAACAAATTTATTACATACAATTTTAAAATAAATAGTGGCTTGCTAAGTCTTTAAAAGATAAACGCTTATTGCTCCAGTGGTGTAAGCTGTACAAGATACTGATCCATGTCATCATTATACAAAACTTCGGCAAGCCACTTCTCTTCTATCGCTATGCGCTTTAGGGTTTCCGCATCAATGTATAGCCATTTAAACCATTCGGTTTTCTTGCCTTTATAAATATACTGGTATGACAGCTCGCCATAATAGTCACCGTGTTTTGGCGGGTGGCTATCGTATAGGTATGCAATATCTGACGAATCGAACAGTAATCTGCCGCCAGGTTTAAGCAGCCGCTTTGCATGTTGCAGAAACTTGCGCAGTCCATCTAAAGTTCCACAAAGGCCTATGCCGTTCATCATTAGCAAAAGAGTATCATACTGTTGTTGGCGATAACTAAAAATATCTGCTTCAATAACTTTTTTTACACCCCGCTGCTGCATAATTGCTACAGCAAGTGTGGATATGTCCATGGCAGTGACATCCAGTCCGGTATTTTGCAGGATAAGCGCATGGCTGCCCGCCCCTGCGCCAATATCCAGTACGTTACCTTTGCAGCGCTTTAATGCCAGCAGTTCAAGATCGGGCATTTCGTCTTCATCGCGGAAAAAAACGTCGACCGGCATTTCTTCTTTGGGCCCATATTTATTGTTTATCCAGAGCTTGTGTTTGCCGTTCTGCTTGTAGTAGTCAAAAATCGCTTGTCCGAAGATGTCATTCACAATGCAAAGATATTTTTTCCTATAATTGGTATACTATGAAACTACATACTTTTGATACTGGCTTTTTTAAACTGGATGGTGGTGCAATGTTTGGTGTGGTACCTAAATTACTTTGGCAGAAAACTAACCCGGCCGACGATAAAAACCTTTGTACCTGGGCCATGCGCTGTCTGCTGATTGAAGAAGGTGACCGCCTGATACTGATAGATACCGGGATTGGCAATAAACAGGACGAGAAATTCTTTAGCCATTATTATTTGCATGGTGATGCGTCATTAGATAGATCGTTAGCCGCAAAAGGTTTCCATAGAGATGATATTACTTATGTGTTTTTGACCCATCTCCATTTTGACCATGTTGGCGGCGCAGTAGAACGTGTAAATGGTAACCTTGCCCCTGCTTTTAAAAATGCTACGTACTGGAGTAATACCCAACATTGGGATTGGGCCGTTAACCCTAACGAACGTGAGAAAGCCTCATTTTTGAAAGAAAATATACTGCCGATACACGAAAGCGGCCAACTTAAGTTTATTGATGCAGTGGATGGTGTAATTTTTACCGATGATGTAAAGATCCGCTTCGCTTACGGGCATACTGATGCCATGATGCTGCCGCAGATCAGTTACAAAGGCAAACAGATATTGTATATGGCAGATTTGCTTCCGTCGGTAGGTCATATTCCGTTGCCTTATGTAATGGCTTATGATATGTTTCCGATGAAAACGCTTGAGGAGAGAAAAATGTATTGGAATGAGGCCGCAAATAACGAATACATATTGTATTTAGAACACGACCCGGTAAACGAATGCTGTACCCTGCAGCAAACTGAAAAAGGAATTAGAGTGAAAGATGTTTTTTTGTTAAAAGATTTGTAACTTGGTTTTTATAAACCAAAACCGCTAACCTAAATTGCAAACCACAAAAATTATTCCAAAAATACCCTTAAAAAATACTTTCTCATTTTAGGGTAAAATACTGGTTTTCTTACAGTAAAACTGGTTTTTTAACAAACAAATGCATACCTTTGCACGTTCAATTCTAAATCAAAGAATCGAGGCTAATAAAATAGATGAGACAACTCAAAATAACTCAATCAATTACCAACCGTGAGTCACAATCCCTTGACAAGTACTTACACGAAATTGGTAAAGTTGACCTGATAACTGCCGAAGAAGAAGTAATCTTAGCAC
>JAESTD010000233.1 GCA_016763755.1 Mucilaginibacter sp. | reverse complement strand
CTCTCCAAAGGAGAGGACTTAGGTGAGGCCTCTGTAATATTAGTAAATAAAAAAGCGGCAGATTGTTTACCTGCCGCTTTTTTATTTAAGCCTTCTCCTTTGGAGAAGGTTTGGATGAGGTTTTAAGCTATCGCTTTAGCGTATAGTTCAGAAACGTGGTTCCAGTTGATCACATTCCAGATAGCTGTTAAATAATCAGGGCGACGGTTTTGGTATTTCAGGTAGTAAGCGTGCTCCCAAACGTCGATACCCAGTATAGGTGTGCCTTTTACTTCAGCAATATCCATCAAAGGGTTATCCTGGTTAGGGGTTGATGTAACCGCTAATTTTTTATCAGCACCAACAATTAACCAGGCCCAGCCAGAACCGAAACGGGTAGCACCGGCTTCAGATACTTTTGTTTTGAAATCAGCAAATGAACCGAAAGTGCTTTTGATAGCATCAGCTAACGGACCGGTAGGTTCGCCGCCACCGCTTGGTGAAAGCAATGTCCAGAACAACGAGTGATTGTAGTGTCCACCACCATTGTTACGTACTGCAGCAGGGTATTTTGATATGTTTTTAATGATGTCTTCAATTTTCGCATCAGCCTCTGGCTTTCCTTCTAAAGCTTTGTTTAGGTTGGTTACATAAGCCTGGTGGTGTTTACCATGGTGAATTTCCATAGTCGTTTTATCGATGTGCGGTTCGAGGGCGTCAGTAGCGTAAGGTAACGCCGGTAAGGTAAATGCCATAATATTTAAATTTAATGGTTAAATGAAATCGTATGTGACGTAGCAAATATAAGCGCAGATATTACTTTTTGTTCTAATAAAATGTCATTTAATGATATGATAACCTGATGTGGTTTTCGGTGTCATTAATACTGACCTATAGAAAGCAACACCAAGGTACAGGCATAATCAGTTGCAATGCCGTTTTCATGCGCCATTCGGCGTAATTCTGAGTTTTCCGTTCCGGGATTGAAGATGATACGCTTCGGTTTGGTTTTGATGATATAATCATACAGGGGCGGCTGGTTCTGCGGCCCTATATATAAGGTGATGGTATCAATATCATTGTGGATAGCCTCAGGTTTTTCAATCGTCACACCTGCTACCTCGCCGGTTTTAATTCCTACGTTAACAATGCTATGCCCATAACTGACCAAACGGTTGGCAGCTAAATAGGCGTAACGGCTCGGATCGGGTGTAGCACCAAGTATAAGTGTTTTTTTATCAGCCATAATGAAATAACAGGCAAGGTAAGGGATTGGTTTGAATTAGGTCTTAACCATGATTTATGTGATTAAGGGATGACCATGATATTTAGTCTTGTCATTCTCTAAGTGGGAGTGAAAAGGCCCCCTCTAAATCTCCCCCGAGAGGGGAGACTTTAAAAGAACAGTTCTTAAGCCCCTCTCCCTCGGAGAGGGGTTGGGGAGAGGCTAAAAAAAAAATTAAAAAACTTTAAAATGTTTTAAAAGCACAGTCGTCCTTACCTTTATAAAACATACAAAGTTGGAAATCGTAGTAATGCCCCAGGATAAAAACAGCCACATCATACAAACAATAGCATCGTATGGTAAGAGCCTGTTGGGATTTATCCGTAAGCGGGTAAAGAACGATGCTGATGCTGAAGACATACTGCAGGATGTTTGGTACCAGTTCAGCAATGTGGTTGATACCAGTACAATTGAACAAACCGGGTCCTGGCTTTATCGCGTGGCACGCAACAAGATCCTTGATAAGCATAAAAAACATAAAGAAAGTTTATTAGATGATCTTTCGCCTGCCAATGACGAAGACGGCGATGACCCAGACTTTGCCGGGATACTTCTGCAGGAGGCGGCAACACCCGAGACCGAATACATCCGCAACCTTTTTTGGGAACAGCTTTTTGAAGCGCTTGATGAGCTGCCCGAGAACCAGCGCCAGGTTTTTGTATGGCACGAGCTGGATGATGTTCCGTACGAGGAGATTGCCAAACGCACCGGCGAGAACGTGAACACCTTGGTATCGCGCAAACGATATGCGGTACTGCACCTTCGCGACAGGCTAAAACAATTGTACAAAGAGATAACAGAATATTAAAGACATAGAGAAATCATGAGAAAAGCAAAATTTATATTAATGCCGTTCTGCTTCGCCGGGATACTGGCGGTAATGAGCTTAGCACTAATGCTATTGTGGAACGCCTTGTTGCCCGATATACTACACGTAACTACCATAAACTACTGGCAGGCAATGGGCATTTTTGTACTGAGTAAGATATTATTTGGTTTTGGTGGCCCGCGCGGTGGCGGTGGTGCCCCATGGATGCGTAAAAAACGCATGATGGAAGAAAAATTCAGGAACATGAGTCCTGACGAACGCGCCCGTTTCAAAGAACAATGGCAAGACCGTTGCGGTTGGGGCCGCCGCCGTGGCGAATGGAGCAGAGATTTTAGAGAGCAGCAAGCTGCCCCTGAAACTCACGAACAAAAAGCAGAGTAATACCCCAAATTGAGATAACGTCATGCCGGATTTATTTCGGCACCCAACAAGCAGGTTAAACTGTGCAGGATATCGGAAAAATTTAGCATGACGTTTTTGAAATAACATACACCTACTAAACTAAACACTATGGACGTACTGATATTTAAAACAAGCGTAACCAGCCAGCAGGATGCCGGCCGGGTTCAGATAATGCTATCAGCCATGAAAGATATTAAACAGTACAACTTTGATCTGGAAGATTGCGACAATATCCTGCGCGTAGTAAGCAACGGGCTGGAGCCGCAAACCATTAGCCATGCGCTTAATGTGGCAGGTTACATGTGCGAGGAGCTGCCTTATTAAGTTGGCAGTTCTTAGTTTGCAGTAGGCAGCAGTTGAACGAGGCTCGCAGTTAGAAAATCACTGCAAACTGCACATTGGCTACTGCCAACTAATCTTATATTTACGCATGCAAATTTTCCATGCATTGCAGGTTTGGTGGCAGCATCAAACCATTCTTGAGGTTATAGCTGTAATAACAGGATTGCTTTGCGTGTACCTCGCCGCCAAAAACAACATCTGGAACTGGCCCTTCGCTATCATCAGCGTATCACTTTATATCTTTATCTTTTTTGAGGCCAGGCTTTATGCTGATATGGGCCTGCAGTTTTATTTCCTGGGTATGAATATCTATGGCTGGTGGTTTTGGAGCCATGCATCTACCGAAAACAAAGTGCCTGTCAAACGCATTGCCAATCGTGAGATTTGGCTGTCAATAGCTGCAGTTTTACTGTTTACCTTTATATTAGGTTCGTTGCTTAAATATACGCCGGCATCATACCCTTATCTGGATAGCTTTTTGGCTGCTTGTAGCTTGGTAGCACAGGTATTTTTGGCCCGCAAGGTTTTAGAAAACTGGCTGATTTGGGTATTTGTAGATGTGATATATGTTGGCGTGTATGTATTTAAAGACCTGCGCCTCACTGCGACTATGTATATCATCTATGCAGTTATTGCAGCTATGGGTTATATCGATTGGCGCAGGGATTGGAAGCAACAGCAACCCTGAAATTGAAATCAATGACATCAGATATTATCAAAATAGCAATGGTAGGGCCTGAGTCGACGGGTAAATCAACCATGTCGGCATTTTTGGCTGAGCATTACCAAACCGTTTGGGTGCCGGAGTACGCCCGCGGCTATTGCGAAAAGCTCATCGAGCCACCTACCTGGCAGGATGAGATCAATATGTTCTACGGCCAGCTGGCATTGGAGAAAGAGATGGAACCCCGGGCCAACAAGATCCTGATCTGCGATACCACCTTCCTCACCGTAAAGATCTGGAGCGATCAAATCTTTGGCGCTTCACCACAGGAAGTGTTGGATGAGTTACCTAAACACCCTTATGACCTTTATTTATTGCTGGATATCGACCTGCCCTGGCAGGATGACCCTCTGCGCGATTTCCCTCACATGCGTGAACACTTTATGGATGTTTGGCACAGAGAACTACAGGCTTTAAATGCCAATTACAAGGTCATATCAGGCACCGGCCCGGAGCGGCATGAGCGGGCGGTGGCAGTGATAGATAATTTTTTGAACCATGATTAACTTGATTTAAAGATTTCCTGATCTGCATTGAATTATAATCATGTAATCCTTAAATCCTATAAATCAGCGGTCAAATTCATTTGTTCCAACATTTTTTTCACTCCTCATGCAACGTTGTTAAATGCCCTGCGTCATTTAACCTGAAACCTGTCAACAATTTTGGAAGCTGTATACGTAGATAAACATTACAATCTGGTAGTAGAGTGCAAGCAGGGCAGTAAAAAAGCCTGCTATGAGCTCTATCGGCTATATGCTAAAGCGATGCTGAATGTCGCCTTTAGGATAGTGGGCAATGTTGCCGAAGCCGAGGATGTTTTGCAGGAATCGTTCACTGATGCTTTTAATAAGCTGAAGGATTTTAGGCAGGATACCACTTTTGGCCTGTGGCTTAAACAGATCGTAGTGCACCGCTCTATTAACCTTTTGCGCAAAAGGCGATTGGAGTTTGTAGAAATAGAAGACGGCCACCTGGAAAACGTACCCGACGAAGAGCCATGGGATGATGAGGATGTACAATACCAGGTAGCACAAATAAAGGAAGCCATGAAGGAACTGCCCGAAGGCTACCGCGTGGTACTGTCACTATACCTATTAGAGGGATATGACCACGAAGAAATAGGACAAATTTTAAATATCAGCGAAAACACATCACGCACACAGTTTTTAAGAGCAAAAAGAAAACTGGGCGAAATTTTGATGAGGAAAGGAATTAAAAAATGAGCAAGCGTTTGGAAGATTTTATTAGTCAGAACCGCGAGGAGTTTGACGACCTGGAGCCGCGTGCCGATATATGGGCAAACATTGCGAAAGGGCTTGATGCCTTTGACGAGCAGCAGGCGCAACTGCCTAAAAAACGCGAAGCCAAAACATTCTCGCTGGGCTTTGTACTAAAAGTTGCCGCATCAGTAATTGTGGTGATGGGTATTGGTTTTGGTATTTATCTGAAAACATTAAAGCCGGCCAATAACGGTGTAGATCTGGCCGACATTAATCCAACCTACGCCAAGCAGCAAGTACACCTGGTATCGGTTATCGAGACCCAGAAAAACGAACTTAAACAGATCGCAAAATTTGATCCGCAGTTATACCAGGAGTTTAACGGAGAGATCACGAGGATGCAATCTATCTACAAAAAATTAAATGCTGATTTAGCTACTTCGCCTAACCAGGAGCGTGTATTACGTGCAATGATCCGGAACTTGCAGATACAAACCGAAGTGCTAAACCAGCAGCTGAGTGTAATTCAACAGTTTAACGACAGTAAGAACGAACAACATGAAAAAAGTATTTAACATAGCCATTATAGCCTTAATTGCTGTATTGACTGCAGGTTCCGGCGCACTTGCACAAGTAAACCCGCCCGAGCCACCACTGCCTCCGGAGAATCTGAACCTGGATAAAAACTTCAACCACGCAGATTTTAATAAAAGCATGGCCAAGCTTAACACTAAAATGGCCGACCTGAGCAAAAAGATGGCTAAGCTATCTGCTGATCAGAGTAAGAAAATGAACCTCACGATGAAGGACTTTAACAAGAAATTCAGTGCGCAGTTCAAAGATTTTGGTAAGGATCTCAATAAAGATTTCGGGAAGAATTTTTCTGATAATTTTAACAACCTTATCCCACAGGGCAGCTTTGATTTTAATAATGGCAACAAGCTATCTGATGAAGAATATCGCCAAAAGGTAGCTAACGGCGAGATCAAAGAGAAAACCAAAACCTACAGCAAAAGCTATAGTGTTGATGCCAATGATGTGCTGCAGATCAGCAATCAATTTGGTAAGATCCATGTGAATACCTGGAACAAGAACGAGTTTAAGGTTGATGTTACCATGAAATTTTCATCGGCAGATGCCAGCCTGGTTGATGAAATGTTAGAAGGTACCAGTATTGTAGATAGTAAAGTTGGTTCAGTAATTTCTTTCCGTACCAAAACCTGGAGTAACAGGCACG
>JAESTD010000232.1 GCA_016763755.1 Mucilaginibacter sp. | reverse complement strand
GTCCCCATCCATGGTGAATTTGGTGCGGTCCCAATCGCATGAGGCACCCAGTTTTTTCAGTTGCTCAAGGATGATGCCGCCGTATTTATTTTTCCAATCATAAGCATGCCCAAGAAACTCCTCGCGGGTAAGGTCTTTTTTGCTGATGCCCTGCTCTTTAAGCATGGCTACTACTTTTGCTTCGGTAGCAATGCTGGCGTGGTCGGTACCGGGTACCCAGCAGGCGTTTTTGCCTTTCATGCGGGCGCGGCGGATCAATACATCCTGTATGGTATTGTTAAGCATGTGGCCCATGTGCAGCACACCGGTAACGTTTGGCGGGGGTATAACGATGGTATACGGCTCGCGATCGTCTGGCACCGAGCGGAAAAATTTCTTGTCTAACCAATACTGGTACCACTTTTCTTCGGCTTCTGCAGGTGAATAGGTCTTTGCAATACTCATAGCCGGCAAAAATAACAAATCGCTTTTAAATCCGTCGGCTGAAGCCGACGGCAATGAATTTATTTTATATATCCAGCATCCGTCGGCTAAAGCCGACGGCAATGATGATGCTTGTCCTGTTCATTGCCGTCCCGTTCAATGGGACGGAACGCAGGTTGTAATAACGTCTTCGGATCCACGTCCTTCATCCTTCAACATTTTAGAACCATTATAAATTAATTTGCGCAACAATAATTTTACAAACAGGCGTTTATACATAACAAGTGTATCAATAAAATGAGAACATTGCCCGTAAATCGCTTTCTGGCAGCTATTATCAAGATGTCGAGGTTATCTGTTGTCATCAACTGGTTTAACCGTTAACTCCCCTATGCTCATCCTGATTTTGCCTTAACACGCATTATATTTTAACTTTAGCTTTTTACTGATTAAATTATGAAGTTAAAGTGCACCAATTTAATGCTGGCCGGCATGTTATGCCTATCTGCCAGCGTGTTCGCCGCAAACGGTGATAAACCTGTAAAGGGTAAAACGCCAGCAAACCCACCGAAAAAATTTATTGATCCCGCTAACATGGACACGTCTGTTAAACCAGGCGATGACTTTTTTGAATATGCCAACGGCGGCTGGATAAAACAAACCCCCATCCCGGCAAAAGAAACCCGCTGGGGCAGTTTCAATATCCTGAGACAAGAAAACACAGACCGCCTGCTGGCCTTGCTAACCGAAGTAAGCAAGAATGCCAACCAGCCCAAAGGCAGCTTAAAGCAACGTGTGGGCGACTTATACGCCAGCGGCATGGACAGCGTTGCCATTGAAAAAAAGGGCTACACTCCTATAAAAGCCGACCTGGAACGTATTGATAAAATAAGCGACCTTAACGGTATCATTAATGAGATGGTATATGAGCGTGTTAATGGTGTGGGAAGCCCGCTGTTTGGTTTTGGGGTTGGGCAAGATTCTAAGCATGTAGATAATTACATTACCCAACTTCGCCAGGGCGGCACCAGCCTGCCGGATAGGGATAATTACCTAAAGGATGATGCCCGCTCTAAGAAAATTCAGGATGCGCTGAAAACCTATATAACTACCCTGTTCACCCTAACCGGTGCGCAACAGGATGCAGCGACCAAAAATGCGAACACCATTTTTGAAATGGAGAAAAAACTGGCGGCATCACAACTGAGCCGTGTGGCCATGCGCGACCCGAATGTTACTTACAACAAATTTTCCGTAGCCGATTTCAGCAAAAACACTCCGCATTTAAACTGGGTAAAATTGTTGCCCGCATTGAAAGTTAACGGACAGGATACCGTATTGGTAGGCCAGCCGGCTTTCTTTAAAGATATTGATGCCATGCTGGCTGCTACTTCTGTAGATGATTGGAAAGCCTATCTGAAATGGAACGTGCTGAAAGGTTCGGCATCAGCACTAAGCTCGCCTTTTGTAAAAGCGTCGTTCGCTTACAGCAGTGCACTGAGCGGCCAGAAAGTTGAAACCCCACGTACCGAGCGCATAAGCGGCCTGGTTGACGGTACTCTTGGTGAACTGCTTGGTCAGCTTTATGTGGAGAAATATTTTACTCCGGCCGCAAAAAAATACATGCTCGACCTGGTAAACAACCTTAAAGTTACCTTGGGCGACCGCATTAAACGCCTGGAATGGATGAGCGATGCTACCAAAGCTAAAGCTTTAACTAAATTAAATGCCTTCACCGTTAAAATTGGCTACCCGGATAAATGGGAAACCTATGATGGCGTGGCTATCGACAGAAACGATTATGCAGGTAACTTAAAACGTATTTCGGTATGGCGCTATAATTTCAACGTTACCCGTTTGGGTAAACCGGTTGATAAAACCCGCTGGGGTATGACACCGCCAACCGTTAACGCATACTACAACCCAACAACTAACGAGATCGCTTTCCCTGCCGGCATCCTGCAGTTCCCGTTCTTTGACTTTGGTGCAGATGATGCTGTAAATTATGGTGGTATAGGCGCTGTTATCGGCCACGAAATGACACACGGTTTTGATGATCAGGGCCGCCAGTATGATGCCGACGGTACCCTGCGCGATTGGTGGACAAAAGAGGATGCCGATAAATTCAAAGTACGCGCAACACAAGTTGAGAACCAGTACAATGCCTTTACCGTGTTAGATACCGTACACGTGAATGGTAAACTTACATTAGGCGAAAATCTTGCCGACCTTGGCGGTTTAAACATTGCTTATGAGGCGTTCAAAAAAACCAAACAGGGCAAGTCAAACACCAAAATTGACGGCTTTACGCCAGATCAGCGTTTCTTCCTTTCGTGGGCACAGGTTTGGAGAGGCCAGCAGCGCCCTGAGGCTGCGGCTCAACGCATTTTGACAGATCCGCACTCGCCGGAACAATTCCGCACCAATGCGCCTATCACCAATATGGATGCATGGTACGCTGCCTTCGGTGTTAAACCTGAGGATAAAATGTACAAAAAACCTGAGGACAGGATAAAGGTGTGGTAGGTTTTAGTGATTAGAGATCAGAGATTAATTTTACAAAGCCCAGCTGACGCCGGGCTTTGTTGTTTTATCAGTATCAACCACCATGTCATTGCGAGGAGCGACAACGACGTGGCAATCTCATAGCATGCCAGGAATAAATGCGACGAGATTGCTACGCGATCGCTCGCAATGACATACTCCTGATAAAATCCATTTCCTGCAAAGTTCAATCTTTAGAAATAACGGGATTTCTCCTCGCTCCCGCTCGTTCGAAATGACATATTAGAGAGAATTACTAACCTCACTTCCTCTTTTAAAAATCCTATCTTTGCCGCACTGATTTCATTATGATAACTCACCAGTTTTACGACAAGGGCCTGGCACATGCTTCATATGCGATTGTGCGCAGCGGAAAGATGATAATTATTGACCCTGCACGCAACCCACAGCCTTATTATGATTTTGCTACGCTACATGAGGCTGAGATTGTTGGCGTCATTGAGACCCACCCACATGCCGATTTTGTAAGTTCTCACCTCGAAATCCACCAAACTACCGGGGCTACTATTTACGTGAGTAAACTGGCAGGCGCAGAATATCCTCATGAAACTTTTGATGATGGTGATGTCATAAAACTGGAAGATGTCAAATTAAAAGCCATTAACACGCCTGGCCACTCGCCCGATTCTATTTGCATTTTACTGGAAGACGAGGACGGTAAGGATTGCGCCATATTTACAGGCGACACTCTTTTTGCAGGCGATGTAGGCAGACCCGATCTGCGCGAATCTGCCGGTAACATCACAGCTAAAAAAGAAGAATTGGCCCGGCAGATGTACCACAGCACACGGGAAAAACTAATGACCTTACCTGCCGACGTTACCGTTTACCCGGCACACGGCCCCGGCTCTCTTTGCGGTAAAAGTATGAGTCCTGATTTACACAGTACCATCGGTAAAGAATTGCGCGAAAACTACGCTTTGCAATTAATGGACGAACTGGCCTTCGTAAATACTTTAATGGCCGACCAGCCCTTTATGCCCAAATACTTTGGTTACGATGTAGAACTTAACAAGGCCGGTGCCTCGGGCTTTGTGGAAAGTATTGCAGCGGTTGTTAAACCATTGCGGGAAATTGATCTAAGCAATGCGCTGATCATTGATACCCGCAACCGCGATGTGTATCGTAGAGGCCACGTAAAAGGCTCTTTTAATCTGCAGGACGCTGAAAAGTTTGAGACCTGGCTGGGCTCTGTTATCGGCCCTGATGAGGATTTTTACCTGATTGCCGAAGATGAAAGTGCTTTAAATACAGCCATTGCCAAAGCTGCTAAAATAGGTTACGAACGAAATATTAAAGCAGCTGTATTGGCACCGTCAACTGCAACTGAACAATCACCAATATTAAATATGGGTGATTTTAAGGCCAATCCTGGGGGCTACACCATTGTTGATGTGCGCAATTGGGCGGAAATAAAAGCAGGCAAACTTTTCGCGCATGCTTTAACAATTCCACTACCCGAGCTTCGCGAACGTGTGAATGAGATACCTACCGATAAGCCAATACTGGTGCATTGTGCTGCCGGTTACCGTTCTGCAGCTGCTGTAGGTATCATTAGCGCTTCTATCAACCAGGTGCCAGTTTATGACTTGGGCGAGGCTGTGAATGAATGGAAATAATCAAGCAATAGCACCCTACTCGTCCAGATGCCACATACCCGGGTGATCGCGAAAATGGCTGATGTTTTCGATTATCTCTTCAATTTCAGTCGCCGTTAACTGATCTTTGCCGTCTGGTGTATAGGTAAAAACTTTGCCCGGGTCTTCAAATGTGATAAAGCCCAGGTAGTTGGGGTTAAGTTTTTTATTCAATAACAGTTCTGTTTCCTGTTCAAATTCAAGCGTATCGTCTTCATGCTCATCGGCTACATAAATATTGTAGGTATAGGTGATAACGGGATGCCCATTGGCGGCCGCCTGAACATTTGGGATGATCTTTAAATTCTTTCCGCCGCTAATGTTAAAAAAGATGGGAGACATGGCACGTAATTATATCAATTGATACAATCTCTGCACTGTTTAGTTTCACTGTCAGTATAAATTGCATTTTTAACACAAGCGCCCTGACGGCAGAAATAAATTCCGGCTTAGGGTCTTACGCAAAGGGCGAAAAGCATTTGGATTTTACTATTTTAGGGAAACTAAATCCTTCTCTACATGACTGTTAATGCTGATGAGCCGCTGTACTGGTCGGCCCCGCGAAAAATTCTCGTCCGCTTTTTCCTGGTATTTTTTCTTCTTTACATGTTCTTTAACCCTAACGGGGTTTTGCCTTACTCCGATATTTTATATGAGCTTTACATCCCTGTATTCCACAACTTGGTAGTATGGTTAGGCAACAATATACTTCACCTTCAAAGCCCGATAACCGTTTTCACCAACGGTAGCGGCGATACCACTTATGATTATGTTATCCTACTGTTGATATTTGTCACAGCCGCGATATCTGCGCTTATCTGGAGCATCGCCGACCGCAGAGTGCGCAACTACAATAAGTTGTTCTATTGGCTAACTGTGGTGGTACGTTATTACGTGGCAGTTACTATGGTTACCTACGGCTTTGTAAAAATCATTAAACTACAGTTCCCATACCCCGACCTTAACCGCCTGCTTGAGCCTATCGGCGATACCTCACCTATGGGTTTGGCCTGGACGTACATGGGCTACTCAACCGGTTTTAACCTGTTTACAGGTTTAGGAGAATTAACCTGCGGATTGCTGCTATTCTTCCGCCGTACATCAACACTTGGCGCTTTGCTCGGTTTGGTAGTGGCGGGCAACATTATGGCTATCAATTACTCGTTTGATGTACCGGTTAAGCTGCTATCTACCATGCTTACGCTAATGAGCCTGTTCCTGCTGTTTAAAGATGCCGTAAGGCTTACCAATTTCTTTTTGCTGAACAAGCCCGCAGCGCCGGCCAACCTGGATCCTCATAAATTTAAAAAGCGCTGGGCAAACATTACCGCTGCGATTGTTAAGTATGCACTGATATTTTTTGTACTGGCAGGGAATATTGAGAATGATGTAAATGCCATGAATGAATACGGAACCCGCATGCCTAAACCACCTTTGTATGGCATTTACCAGGTACAAAGTTTTGTGCGTAACCGCGATACGATCCCCCCGCTAACTACCGACAGCACACGATGGAACAAACTTATATTGGCTTATTCCGGCGGTGCCAGGGTAAAAATGATGAACGACAGTATAAAACGCTATGATTGGAAGATAGATACTGTTAAACGTACCGTTGTGATGTTTACCTATGTAGATACGGCACATAAAGCTTATTATACCTACACCCAACCCAAAAAAGATGAGTTGCTGATGAAAGGTAAAGACAAAGCAGATTCGGTTTATATACACCTGAAACGGTTAGACCTAAAGAAATTCAGATTAAACAGCCGTGGGTTTAACTGGATAAACGAGTATCCGTACAACCGGTAAAAACTTTATATAACCAAACAGAAAAAGCGCCCTTGCTTTCGCAAAGGGCACTTTTATATTAATGTAAACCGTAATATTAATTATTTAACAGCACCCGGAGTGGTGTATGGCATTTTACCAGCGTCAAAATTTGACCAACCAGCCGTCCAGTCTTCAGTGCCAACTGCGCCGCGGTAAGTAACTTTATCAAAGAAAGCATCAGTTACTTTTGTATCTGTAAATAATGCACCTGTCGCTGCAATTGAACCAGCTTTAACTGTAAAGTTAGGAGTACCCGGGTTTGAGAACTCTGAAGCATATTTGTATGGATCAGTGATCAGTTCAACAGCAAATTTAGTTGCATCAAAAGTATTTTCGGCTCTTAACTTAGTTTCAAAAAGTGCTTTAGCAGTAGCATTGTCACCTTTAACTTCGTTACCTTTTTTGTTAGAACCGTAAACAATGTTGTTTTTAAATACAAGGTTACCTGCAGTGTAGTTAGCTGTTGTAGAACCGGCTGTGGTAACTTTAGAGTTATCAATGTAGATACCTTCGGCAAAACCAGCAAAAACAGAGTTTAATATGCTGATAGATGAGTTACGACGGATCTGAGCAGCATGCTGGTGGTTAGCATTTACGTTTGCAGTATTATCTGCAGCGTATGGGCCAATGAGTGTCATGTTGCTAAATACAGCTGATGTTTTTGGAAGTTTGTCTGAACCATCTTTATCGTTATCAGATTCAAAAGCATTTGAGCCAGAAACGTCTGCTACAGTTACATAACGCTGAGCGATACCGAACTGGATTTTACCAGAGAAACCGTTATCAGTATCAAAGTCATCATCCACGCTACCGATAGCAATTAAGTGTTTAGCGTTTACAGTACCACCAAACCACTCAAAACCGTCATCACCAGAGCGGAATACTTCAACGTAATCAATTGTAGTACCAGAGCCTACGCCACCGAAAGTGATACCGTTGATCTCGTTATCAGGTGAAAATGGGATACCACCGTACTCTACACGTACATATTTTAAAGTACCTGAGTTATCGTTAGCTACAGTACCGCCGTATTGGATATATTTAGCAGCGTTACCTTTAGCATCTAAACCACCTTCAATCTGTACGTTTTCGCCTGCGTTTACCGGTGCTTTACCTAAAAGAATCAAACCACCCCAGTCGCCAGGAGCGCGTGTGCCGGCTGCGAATGATGAAGTAAATACAATTGGCTTATCAACAGTACCAACTGCTTCAATTCTTGAACCGCGGGTGATGTTAATGTACCTTTACTTGCTTTATCACCTTTGATGATAGTGCCCGGCTGGATGGTAAGAACCGCGCCGTCAGTTACGTATACAAAACCTTTTAAAAGATAAATTTTATCGGCAGACCAAGTGGTATTAGCAGAAATATCTCCGCTAACCTCTACCACATTCTTGTCTTCGCTGCCACCACCCGGGATAGTAGGATCGATCGTAGCATCGTTCTTAGAGCATGATGATGCAAAGATCACTGCGCTTAACGCTAAAAATAATAATGATTTTTTCATTTGTTTGATTTGTTTGTTCTTTTGCTTAGTTTTTTAACCCTTAAAAAGGTCTCGGTTGTTTATTTATTGTTTGTTTGTTCTAACAAAATAAGCCTGCGGCTATTAAGCCAACATTAATTACTGTTTAACTAATTGAGTTAATTATTAAAAAGTGTAATTGAAAGCTAATGAGTAGTTTGCGCCCATTTGGAACGCTCTGTAGATATACCCGGCACCTGATGGTACGTATGGCTTGCCATCCAGTTCATAGATGAAGTTATATTTGGCGTTAAGAACATCACTGCCGCTCAATTTTATCTCGCCTTTGTTCTTCAATACTTTGTATCCCACCTGGAAATCCAATACGTTACGTGGCTGCTCCCAAACGCTTGGGAATGTTTGACCGCCAACCAGGAATATGCGTTTGCCAAGGCGGTTATACAATACGTTAAGCGTTAACTTGTTATCAAGTTCGGTATGTTGTAAGCCGGCGTTAATTACATATGGCGACTGGCCTACCAGCGGGCGTGTTTTTTCTAAACGGCCGGTATTATCATCAAGGTTCTGAACCCTTGATCTGTTGATAGATAAGTTGGCATAAGCAGTTGTATTTTTCATAAACTTACTGCCTTCAATAAAATCAAGCGTTTTGCGCGCTTCTAACTCAAACCCATATACATAGGCCGATTTTGAGTTAAAATAGCTGATGGTTGGGGAAGATGTTTGATCTACCTTAGATGGCTCTATAGCATCCTGGAAACGCTTGTAGAACGCAGATACTGAAAATATCTGACCGGCTGCCGGATAAAACTCATATCGTATGTCGGCATTATCGATCTTGGTTCTTTTCAAGTTCGGTTCACCTTGTACAGTAGCCAGTAACTCATAATCATAATAAGAGAAGTTCGCAAGCTCTCTAAACTCCGGGCGTGCAACCGTGCGTGAGTATGATGCTCTTAAGTTAGCCTTTGGAGTAACCGCGTATGTAAAGTTTACCGATGGCAAAAAGTCTACATTGTTCAATTTAACTTTTTGTGCAGTAGGGTCTTTTGTCGCAAGATCAAGATCAAATTTCTCAACTCTTAAACCATAAACTACCCTTATCTTATCGCTAAATTTGCTGTCTAACATCGCGTAAGCTGCGTTAGTCCAACTGCTGGCGTTGTAGCGGTCATTAAGGTTTTGGATCTCATCAAGACCATATAAACCTGAGTTGATCGCATTACGGCCAAATAAGGTAGAAATTGGGCGCAACCTAACATCGCCAGAATTAGGGTCATTACTATTGATGATCAACCCAAGGAAACGCGCATCAAAAGCCCTGTCGCGGTATTGCGAATTAACACCAACTTTAAAAGTGCTTTGCTTAAATAAATTTACCGGCAATGTAAAGTCTACCTTACCAGAATAAATATTTTCGTTAAGGTGCGAGAAAAGGCGGGCATTTTCTTTTGTTAAGTTGGTTACCTGCGCTATGTAATCGCCACCTTCCTGAGTTTGGGCATAGTTAACTTTTCTTTGATCGGGCTGGTCGTTAACAATGTTGCTGTAACCCAGATTCCATTTTAACTTTGTGTTTTTCTCTCCAAATCCGTGCTCTCCCTCTAAAGTTGATTTAAATAACCCTTTCTCAAGCATATCATAAGCATAGAAACGGTTATCAGTAGTAGAGGTATTGGTATTTGAACCTGTACGATAGGTAAACTGATCGTCAAGGATACGATTGTATAAGTTCTTTAATGTGATCTTATTTTTGCCAAAGCTGTAAGCAAAATTGGCTAATGCGCCAATATTGGTTGAGAACTTATTTTGCTGGCTATCGTAGTTATAAAAATCGTAATGTTGTACGTAATCAGGTACTACAGTTTGCGAGTTTCTGTAGGTTAAAGACACAGTGGTACCAAAACGATTTTTATTTGCGCCTATTTCGCGTACATCGCCAATAGTAACCTGGTAATTTTGAGTAGGTAAAGCTTTAGTGTTATAAACGTTAAAATTATTATTTAATGAATTTATTGACTGGATAACCTGGTTTTGAGTAAGCTGCCTAAGAGAGATCTGGTCTGTAGTAGGGAAGTTTCTGGCCAGCTTACGTGAGCCATCATCAAACCCGAGATAATCAATACCGCTACGGTAACCGCTTTGGAAGTTTTTAAAGGTACTTTGGGTATTGTAACCCTCGCTTATACCGATGGTAACAAAGTTTTGGTCTGGTATATCCTTGGTTAATATCTGCACGTTGCCACCTGCAAAATCGCCCGAAAGATCAGGAGTTGCGGTTTTACTGATAATGATGTTATCTACAAGATTAGATGGAACAATGTCAAAAGAGAAAGCCTTACGGTTAGGCTCGGTACTTGGCAGGGGTGCACCATCTAACGATGCTGTGTTATAACGGTCACTTAAACCACGCACAACAACAAATTTGTTATCCTGAATGGTTGTACCGCTTACGCGTTTTAATACATCACTGGTATTTTTATCTGGTGATCTTTTGATCAGCTCAGAAGAGATACCATCAGAAATAGAACTGCTGTTTTTTTGGATAGCGTACAGTGCGCCAATACTTTCCTGGCGGTAAGTAGCTTTAATAACAACCTCTTTTAATGCAGTTGTTTGTGCTGCTGTTGCAGCTATATCTAATGTGGTTGCTGCGCCTGCCTTAACTTCAACATCAGATATCACTTTTGTTTGGTAGCCAATGTAACGCACCATTACACTGTACTTGCCCGGTTTTAGGCCGCTTAAGGCGTAATTGCCGGATACATCGGTTGCGGCACCTATAGTGGTGCCTTCGATGCTTACTGTTGCGCCGATAAGAGTTTCGCTGGTTTTTTGGTCTATTACCTTACCGGTGATTTTCCCGGTTGTTTGAGCGAACGCCATGTTGGTACATAGCACCACAATGACAACCATTGTGATTGCGTAAAAGATTTTTTTCACGTGTATTAATTTAATACCGCAAAACTATTACCGCCATGTTAGTTGAATGTTATTACTCTATTACCAAAACAGACACTTAATATTAAGCCATTGTTAATAGCTTTAATAAAATTTTTGTTAGCCTGCTTGTTGTTGTGCACTATCGGCTGAGCCCTTCATTTCCTGCAATTCCAGCTCATAGGCGCGCATCCGGGCATGCAGAATATCCACTTCTGTACGCAGCATCTGGATCTCGGTGATGAGTTTAGCCGAGTCTTGTTTGTGAATCATTTTATCGCCAGTACCCAGTATCAGCCACTCGGGCGAGTATTTTAACTGGAAACAAAGTTTACGGATGAGATAATAACTAACATCCTGTTTTCTGTTGATCACCTTGCTGATAAAACCCTGGTCAACGCCGATAGCATTGGCCAGCGCCAGTTGCCCGCCATGTTCTTTCACAATAACCTTAAGTCGTTTTACAACAGCATCATCAGACATGCTGCAAGTATAAACATTTTTGGCAAAGTGGGTAAACTTGTTTCGTCAAAGCAATGGGCACTGCAAATACAAAAAAATGATTTAGCAAGCAATTAGAATGTTTGTAAATTTGTTTGATAATTACCTAAAACTAAGCACAATGATCAGGTCAGGATTATTTACATTATCGATATTAACATTGTTTAGCTTTACTGCATCAGCACAAGCTACAAATTATGGCTCTAATTCTACAACCCCTGTTATAGATGCATTAGGGCGGCCTGTGGCTAATCAGGACATCACTAAAGTAAACAACACCACCGAAGTATACAATGAGTGGTTTCCCGGAAAAGTGACCATGGAGAATGGCGAAACTTACAAGGATCTGCTACTAAAGTTTAATCTCAAAGACAACCTGCTCACTTTTGTTTACGACAAATCAGAAGCGCCCCAAAAGTTTAAGGATAACGTAAAGGTATTTGCAATATATGCGGATAAAGAAAGGGTATTTGCAAACGGGTTCCCTAAATTTGATGGTTCAGATAGTAACACCTACTATGAAGTTATTGCCGGTGGGAAAACAATGTTGTTAGAACATCACAGGCAATATCTTAAACAGGTAAGGGACGAGAACAGAGCACCCACAGTAGGAGAATACACTAACAATAAACGTTACTATCTTTATAAAAATGGCCAAATGAGCAAAACCAGCCTCGACAAAGAAAAACTGCTAAAGGCCCTTGCGGATCAATCCACAAAAATGGTTGAATACGCCGAAAAGCAAAATTTGAAATTTGATAATGAGGCCGATGCTATTAAGTTACTAGATTACTATAACGGTTTGTGAATACTTAAGTAAAAACTCTTTTTTCTAAAAAATTACATCGGCCATTATAGCATCACCTTCCTGTAAAAATCCCAATATAAACTTTTACTGATTGGCACTTGAGCCGCAAAACCCCTATCTTTGCAGCCTCAAACAGATCACTATGTTAAAAGGATTTTTTAACGTTCCTACCCCTGTAAACGAGCCGGTTTTAAACTATGGCCCAAACAGCCCGGAACGTGCAGCGCTTAAAGCAGCGCTCGAAAAAGCTCGTGCACAACAAATAGATATACCCATGTACATCGGCGGCGAAGAGGTTCGCACCGGTAATCTGAAAGAACTGCGCCCGCCGCATGATCATCAGCATCTTTTAGGCACTTTTCATTATGGCGATAAAAGCCATGTGACCGCTGCCATTGATGCTGCACTGGCGGCAAAAGCCGATTGGGAAAACCTGCCATGGGAACAACGTGCTGCCATTTTCCTTAAAGCTGCTGAACTGGTTGCCGGCCCTTACCGCGCTACCATCAACGCTGCTACAATGCTTGGCCAAAGCAAAAACGCTTATCAGGCCGAGATCGACTCTGCTTGCGAGTTTATCGATTTCCTGCGCTTTAACGTGCAGTACATGACAGAGATCTATCAGCAACAGCCACCAGTATCTGGTAAAGGTATCTGGAACCGTTTGGAGCAACGCCCGCTTGAGGGTTTCGTGTTTGCGTTAACACCTTTCAACTTTACAGCTATTGCGGGCAATTTGCCTTCATCTGCTGCTATGATGGGTAACGTTGTGGTTTGGAAACCTGCCGATACGCAAATTTACGCTGCAAACGTGATCATGCAGATCTTTAAAGAAGCCGGATTGCCTGATGGTGTCATCAATCTGATCTACGCTGATGGCCCTGAGGTTGGCGACGTAGTATTCAGTCACCCTGATTTTGCAGGTATCCACTTCACAGGTTCAACCAAAGTGTTCCAGCATATCTGGGGAGAAATTGGTGCCAATATCCACAAATACAAAACCTACCCGCGCATTGTAGGCGAAACCGGTGGTAAAGACTTTGTACTGGCCCATCCAAGTGCCGATGCTGATGTTGTTGCGGTTGCCTTGCTGCGTGGTGCTTACGAGTACCAGGGACAAAAATGTTCTGCTGCCTCACGCGCTTATGTACCTGCAAGCCTGTGGCCTGCCGTTAAAGAGCACATGGTACGCGAAATGGCTACCTTTAAAATAGGCCCAACCGAAGATTTTGAAAACTTTGTTAATGCCGTTATCAGCGAAGTTAGCTTTGATAAACTGGCTAAATATATTGATGCAGCTAAAGCTGATGCATCAGTAGAAGTGGTTGCGGGTGGTAACTACGACAAGAGCAAAGGCTGGTTTGTTGAGCCTACCCTCCTTAAAGTTGACGATCCTACATACGTAACCATGTGCGAGGAGCTGTTTGGCCCGGTACTAACTCTTTACGTTTACGAGGATGATCAATTTGAGCAGATCATGGATGTGATTGATACAACATCGATTTACGCCCTTACAGGTTCTATCATATCGCAAGACCGTTATGCTATTGCACAGGCTACACAACGCCTTCGCAATGCTGCCGGTAACTTCTACATAAACGATAAACCAACAGGTGCGGTTGTAGGTCAGCAGCCGTTTGGCGGTGCAAGAGGTTCTGGCACTAACGATAAAGCCGGTTCAATGATCAACCTGCTGCGTTGGGTATCGCCACGTACCATCAAAGAAACATTTGATCCACCAAAGGATTACAGGTATCCTTTCTTGGCTAAGTAAGAGATTCAGGACAACAAGAATCAGGAATCAAGATAAAACAAAAAAGCCAATCCAAAACGGATTGGCTTTTTTTACATATACGTCATTGCGAGGAACGAAGCAATCTCTTTAGGACAATTATACACCCTACATAAGCGACCTGCTTAAAGAGATTGCTTCGTTCCTCGCAATGACGCGTGGTGAGAGTTTCCTGTCTTGGTTCTTGATTCCTGACTTCCTGCCTCTCTCCCAAACTATTTATCAAATCTAAACACCTCTGCCAACTTAGAATTGTTATTGGTGCTTACGTTCATATCATTAATTAAACCGGTTGAAAGGCTGTAAACCCAACCGTGAACATGCAGGTCCTGCCCTTTTGCCCAGGCGTTTTGTACGATGGATGTTTTGGCCAAGTTGTTAACGTTCTCGATAACGTTTAGCTCAACTAACCTATTGGCGCGTTCAGTTTCATCTTTAATGGCATTCAACTCATCGGCGTGTACGCGGTAAACATCTTTAATGTGGCGCAACCAGTTATCAATAAGACCGAATTGCTTGTGGGTCATGCTGGCAATAACCCCGCCGCAACCGTAATGGCCGGTCACAATAACGTGTTTTACCTGCAATACATTCACAGCATAGTCAAGCACGCTCAGCATGTTCATATCCGTATGAATAACCATGTTGGCAATGTTGCGGTGAACAAATATCTCGCCCGGGTTGGTGCGTGTAATCTGGTTGGCGGGCACACGACTATCGGCACAACCTATCCACAAAATGGGTGGCTTTTGGCCGTTGGCAAGCGTGGTAAAAAACTCAGGATCTTGCTTTAAAGCATCCGCTACAAATTGTTTGTTACCTTCTAAAAGGCTCTCATAAGTTATATGACTGGTGTCATGAATTAATGGTGAAGACATAATTATTAGTTTTTAGGTATTGGATCGTTTAACTTTTGTTGGATAAAATAGCTGAAATATCTTGTGAAAAAATACAGGCAACAGGTCGTAATATAATATGGTTAATAAAATAATGGGGACGAAGTAAAAATAC
>JAESTD010000231.1 GCA_016763755.1 Mucilaginibacter sp. | reverse complement strand
CAGCCGCCGACATAATTGATGCAGATGACAAAAAAACGGCCAGTGTCGATCGCTTTGCCCGAGCCGATGAAACCATCTACACGGTTCACATATAACTTAACATTGGCCAAAGCTACCTGGGCAGCCTCAACGCGGTCAAAGGTGCGCAATTCTGTTTTACGCCCGCGGTCTTTACCATATTTTTCTTTCAGCTTTTCAAACCAGGCAATGGTATAATCAACGAGGTGTTTAAGGTGGTTCTTAACGGTTTTTATCTCCGCTTCGAGGCCTTTTATCTGTTCATCGGTTTTCTTAACGTCGAAGCGGGTAATGCTGCTCATTGGTTTATCAATAAGCTTCTTGTAATCCTCGGGCGTAATAGCACGGTAGAACTGCGCAAAGAACGGCTCAAACAAGCGGTTCAGCACACCTAATACCATCTCAAAATCCGTTGAGCTTTCATAGTCAGGATGTTTGTACATGCCTTCCTGGATGAAGATCTTCAATAACGAGCTGAAGAAAATCTTTTCCATCAACTCTTTCAGCCTTATCTCCAGCTCTTGTTTCAGCAGGTCTTTTGTGAAATGCGTACTCTCTGTAAGCATATCGTTCACGCTCATGAAGCGTGGCTTATCATCCTGTATCACACAGGTATTTGGCGATATGGATACCTCGCAATCGGTAAAAGCGTAAAGTGCATCAATGGTAACATCGGGCGAGATACCCGGTGCCAGGTGCACTACGATCTCTACATCTTTAGCGGTATTATCTTCGATCTTTTTGATCTTGATTTTACCCTTATCATTCGCCGAGATAACGCTATCTATCAAACCACCGGTAGTGGTACTGAAAGGGATCTCGGTAATTGCCAAAGTCTTTTTATCGCGCTCCACAATTTTAGCGCGCACACGCACCTTACCCCCGCGTTGCCCTTCATTATACGCCGAAGCATCAGCCATACCACCGGTAGGAAAATCAGGAAGCAAATTTGGTCGCTCACCGCGAAGTACGGCAACCGAAGCATCCAGCAGTTCAATAAAATTATGGGGCAAAATTTTGGTAGCCAAACCTACTGCAATACCCTCGGCACCCTGCGCCAGCAGCAAAGGGAATTTAACCGGCAGCGTTATAGGCTCGCGGTTACGGCCATCATAACTGGCCTGCCAAACGGTGGTATCGGGGTTAAACACCACATCTAAAGCGAACTTAGACAGCCTTGCCTCGATGTAACGCGGCGCCGCCGCCGAGTCGCCGGTTATAGGGTCGCCCCAGTTACCCTGGCAATCTATCAGCAGGTTTTTCTGGCCTATCTGCACCATGGCATCGCCGATAGAGGCATCGCCATGAGGGTGATACTTCATCGTATTACCAATAACGTTGGCAGCCTTATTAAAACGGCCGTCGTCCATTTCTTTCAGCGAGTGCAAAATGCGGCGCTGCACGGGTTTTAAACCGTCGTTAATATGCGGAACGGCGCGATCGAGAATTACATAAGAGGCATAATCCAGGAACCAGTTCTCATATAATCCGTTGAGTGACGTTACGTTATGAAGTACGTTTTCTTCGTTGTTTTCGGGAGTATCAGTGTTGCTAATATCTTCGCTCATTTATACAGCTAAAAATTTAATGCGGATTGGTAAAGATAAGAGAATGCAAAGATATGGGAATGTTTGGTACGATAGATTTTATGCACATTTCAACAAACACTATGCGCATAAATAAATTTAATACGTATATTTATAATTATGAAAAGCAGACTTAATCTCACAATTGAAGATAGCTTATTACGTACAATGAAAAGCTATGCCGAAAAACAGCGCACAAGCGTTTCTGACCTGGTTGAAAATTATTTCAGGCAAGTAACCAAACCGTCAAAACAAGAAAGTTTTGTTGAAATGATAGATAAACTTGAGCCACATAAAGTTGATAAAAAAGCTGACCTGAAAGCGCTTTACTATTCAGACAAAAAAAATGGCAATTAAAGCTTTTATAGATGCCAACATATTGCTTGATCTTATCCTTAAAAGAGAGCGTTATCACGAGGCGAAACAAATATTTCAATCAATAGAAGAGGATAATATCGACGGATATATTACATCATCTGTCCTTCACATTACCGGATATTGGACAACCAAAGAGTATGGCACAACTAAAGCCAAAAGTATTTTACTAAGCTTACTGAATGTCATCACAGTTATTGACATTCGCCATGAGACCGCTCAAATTGCTTTGCATTCAAAAATAGACGATATCGAAGACGCGTTGCAATATTACACAGCTATCCATCATAAGTTAGATTACTTCATCACCAGAGATAAACAACTAAAAAAAGACGGTACACCCGCTTTGGCGGTTATTTCTCCTGACGATTTTATAACTCTCATGAGATAGCCCTTACCCTTCCCTCAACTTCTTCAACTCTCTCAACATCGCCCCATAATCCATCCTTCTGTTTGCAGCACCGATTGTCGCTGCGATGCGGTTGGCACGCGTCTGCACAGTCTTAGCATCGTTTATCCATTTAAAGAAATAACCCTGGTGAGATTTTGACAGGCTATCAAAATAAGCAAATGCTTCGGGTGGTTCAAAGTCAAAACAGTCCTGCAATTCTGCAGGCATTTCTATTTTGAAATCTTTATCATGCTCCAGGCGCAGGCGTAACATTGCGCCGCGTTCTTTGCGTATAGCTTTTCTAATTTCAGCTTTAACAGCTAATAAAAAATTTCCTTCGCCTATGGGCATTAACGACATGCCCTTTACAGGGTGCTCATCCAGGAAACCCCGCACCCGTAACGATCTTTTATTACCCGGCAATATCTGCTGAACCACATCAAACGGAACAATGACGTAAGTCCAGCCTGTTTTTTTTTTTCGCCGGCCTCTCCGTGTTGTTGCATTATGGTTGTGTAATCTATCACACCACAAATATATCCGGCTTGGCCGCCTTAGCAAATATTATTGTTATTGGTTATCGGGTAATACGTTGGTAACGTAGTACACATTATCCTGATAATCGTAATTGGTACCTTTAGTGCCCAGGTAGTCGCTGCCTATCAGGTAGGTATTTGGCAACACTTTACCGTTGGCGCTAATAGCCTTCCAAACGCGTATGCCTATTTTGTGGGCAAAATTTTTTGTGTTATCCAAATGCGAGTTGCCTATTTTAAGGCCAAACTCTTTTAGGGGGTAAAACTGCGCAATACTCGCATCAAGATTTTGCGGTTTTGGTAACAGCATCTGTCCACTTTGTTCAGAGTATTTCAAAAGCGTTTGAATATCGTTTTGTCCTTTGTAATAATATGTAAGGTCATCGGCATCTTCAAGGGCACAACAACCATGATATGCGGCAAGCTTTCTGATGTTCACCGGCAAACTTGGGTTGGCTATTTTAAAGTAAGCACATTTTATTTCGTCTGATGAAGGTACCAGGTTCTTACCTTTTATACCATTATCAAAGTTCCTGAATTTTACACGGGTTTTAAAGCCAAGCAAATCAAGTTGCTTTTGTACATCCGGTTCCCAATCACTTTCTGTACGGTATTGCCACAAACTGTTTAAATATATTTTTTTTACGGGCTTCGCCTCGTTGTTGGTGTTAAGCGTTAGCACACCATTAATTTTTATTGCAGTGGCAGCAACCGGTAATTGATATTTGATATTCTTCCCTAACCCTATCATGCTATATTGCAGCTTCATTAAGGTCTTCCACAACACAGAGGCTATCCTTTGCTCAATTTTTTCACCTGTGAAAGTCACCGCTATATTGGCAAACTGATGCGCAGGAACCGTTAACGGGAAGGTGCTTTTATTTGGTATACTCAACTCCCATAATCCGTCGTCAGAAAACGATGCATTAACTATTTTCAGTTCTTTATCAGAGTTATTATCAACCCTTACCGCTACATTATTATGGTTAAGGTTAGCTTTCTCAGCCGGGACAGTTGGCTTTACGCTGCCGGGGGGAACGTAAACGTATGACAAAACCAAGTGGTCATTGTCCGGAAATCCATCGGTATTTTGATAGCATATCTCATCCGCGCAAACATGCTTATCAGAGTGCATCCGTGTTATATCAAAATTATATTCGCCTTCGTTATCAGGACCATGCTGCAAAAACGGCTTAAAGGATATCCTGAGGTAAATACCCGTCAGCAGATTGATAGCGACAAGCGTTAAGAGAACGAATAGATTTAAGCTCTTTTTTCTGAAAAACAAATAACTTAACAGCAGTAGTACAATGGTTAAACAACCAACAATAAACGGAACGAAGATATTTTTTAAGGCACCTAATTCGTCGGATATCAATGGTGCCGATAGTGAAACAGCAACTGATATTACGATACTTAGAAAGAATAAAATAACAAACAGCCCGGCTTTAATTCTCATAGTTAACCAGGAAGCTTTTTAATCGTGAGAGGAATAGTCGCATCATTTCGGTGGCCAATATTAGCACAATATATTACAACAAATTGTGATTTAAAAAGATATGTGTATTAAAGTGTGAATAATTTATTTACATGGCTACAGGGGCGATTCGTGTGATGATAATCAATCTACTTCAAGTTAAAATTGGAAGTTAATTGTTAAATGTTTGTTAAATAAGATGATTTAACATTTGATAGTGTAACGTACTCATAGTTGCTTGCATCTTATATACAAACAAGCAATAATAACCAAAACTTTAATACCATGAAAACCTTGAAAAATTTAACCGCAATAGTAGCCTTAGTGCTTACCTGCAGCTTTGTAAAAGCTAACGATGTACCTGCTATAAACCTTACCCGCGTACATGCAATTAATACTTATCTCGATGCCATGACCCGTGGCAAGATCGCCGATTTAAACCAGGTTGTAGATGCTTCGGCAAAGTTTAGTATACTGCGTGGTAAATCAATCTTAAGCTTTGATAAGCAGCAAATGACTGATTATTTAAAAGACCAGAAAAATATTGAGCAAGCTTGTACAACCAGTACCGAAGTGGTAGAAAGCAATAGCCATATTGCCGTTGTAAAAGTTGATATGAAATACAATGGCTTTACCCGTAGCAACTACGTTACCATCGCCAATACCGGCAACGGCTGGAAAATAACCAATGTATACAGTGTATTTAGCTGATTTTAATTTTAGTGTTTGAGTGTGAGATGGGCCCCTGCAAAGGGGCTTTTCTGTTTTATTCCTCTAAACGCAATTTTTTAACGATTAATGTATCAGGGTTTTTACGTGGATAAAGCCTGTTTTTAATTGTTTAAATTACATTTGCTAAATGAAAAAATATGCTTTACTACTGATATTTGGTTTGCTGGCGGGCACAAGCTTTGCCGATGGTATTGATACGTTGAAAAAGAATGGCTACACGCTTATGGTATCCGGTAACGATGCTAACTTTGATAAAGGATTGCGCGAGAAATTGATCAATACCTTTTTTGAGGTTTACCCGGCCCTGATAAAAGAGTACAATAAAAAAAGCCTTAAAACGGTGAATTTCTTTATCGATACGGCGTACCATGGCGTTGCTGCTACAGATAACGGCCGTGTTGTATTCAGCTCAGAATACATGACCAAACATCCCGGCGATATTGATGTGGTTACACACGAAGTGATGCATATTGTACAGGATTATGGCCAAACCAACGGTCCATGGTGGATTACAGAAGGTATCGCTGATTATGCCCGCAACGAACACGGCGTAGCCAACGAAGCTGCCGGCTGGAAATTACCTGATTACAAACCGACCCAAAACTTTGATAATAGTTACCGCGTTACCGCACGCTTTTTTACGTGGATTGAAAATCACGTAAAGAAAGGTACCGTTAAAAAGCTTGATGATATTATGCGCAAGCATACTTATACCGCTGATACCTTTAAACAACTTACCGGTAAAACTATTGAGGAGTTATGGAAGGAGTACGGGGCGAATCCTGCTTTGTAAGCCCCCCTGCCTCCTGAAGGGAGAGTTGAGGATAAAATAATGGCGTCAGTCTGAGCTTGTCGAAGACCTGTCCGCGCGATGAGTGGTTCGACAGGCTCACCATGACACATATTTAATTATGTCATTGCGAGCGTAGCGCGGCAATCTCGTCGCTTACAGATCAACGCGACGAGATTGCCACGTCGCTGTCGCTTCTCGCAATGACATGATGGTATAAAAGAAAAGAGCCGTGCAATAATGCACGGCTCTTTTCTTTTATAAGTAGTTCTTAGTAATGATACCTCACAAACGCTTCCATGGCGGCGTACTCGGCCATGCCTAAGCGATCATAGGCCTGGGCGGTTTCGCGGTTGCGGTCTTCTGCGCGAACCCAAAACTCGCGGGCATCATCACCCGGGAAAACAGGGCGGTCTTTTTGCGATTGGTGTTTAAAGATGGCGTTACGTTTGCGAAGTACCTCGGCCGGTGAAAGCGGTACAGCCATTTCTATCTCGTAGGTAGGGAACTCCTGCCATGCCCCGCGGTACATCCATACCCAACAATCTTTTACCCAATCTTCGGTCTGGCGCAGGCGACGAAGCGATTCAATAATGATATTGAAACATACTACGTGTGTGCCATGCGGATCGGCAAAGTCACCGGCAGTAAATACCTGCTGAGGTTTTATTTTCTGTAAAAGCTCCATGGTAAGTTTGATATCCTCTTCGCCTACAGAGTTTTTCTGCGTTTTACCTGTCTCATAAAAAGGCAGCGCCTGGAAATGGATATTACTATCCGGAACACCCGCGTAGCGTGCACCGGCAATAGCTTCGGTTTTGCGGATAAAACCTTTTACGTTACGTATTTCAGCGGTATCTATCTGGTTAGGGCGTTTGTTGGCCATAAACTGGCGCATCTCCTGGTAGGTGTTCTTCATTTGAGAAACATCCTCGCCAACACTCTCTTTAAAGTCGATGGCAAACTCCACAAAGCGCAGTACATCATCGTCCCAAACTGCCGTGTTGCCTGATGTTTGGAAGGCAACATGCACATCATGTCCCTGATCTACCAGGCGGATAAATGTACCACCCATCGAGATCACATCATCATCTGGATGCGGAGAAAATACGATAGAGCGTTTGCGAGCAGGCTCGGCGCGTTCAGGGCGCTGGCTATCGTCGGCACCAGGTTTACCGCCTGGCCAGCCGGTAATGGTATGCTGTATCTTATTGAATATATCGATATTTATCTGATAAACAGGGCCCTTATCAACGGCCAGCTGTGCCATGCCATTGTTGTTATAATCTTCCTCGGTTAGTTTAAGGATAGGTTTGCTAACAGCATCAGATAACCATATAACTGCTTTTTTGATCAATGTTTCGTCCCAAACACAGTCTTTTACCAACCACGGCGTATCAAAACGTGTAAGTTGTGATGCGGCATCCACATCCAGCACAAACTCTACATGTTCTGATAGTTGCAGGAAGGTTGCAGGAACTTCGCTCGAGATCTCGCCCTCTACAGCCTGGCGGATGATCGGCGCTTTCTTGGCGCTCCATGCCATCAGGATAATTTCACGAGCTTTAAAAATGGTACCCACACCCATAGTGATGGCTTTGGTAGGCACGTTTTGTTTACCACCAAAATCGCGGGCAGCATCGCGGTGGGTAAGGTCGTCAAGGGTAACCAAACGCGT
>JAESTD010000230.1 GCA_016763755.1 Mucilaginibacter sp. | reverse complement strand
GGTGTAGATATTTGAAGTGTATGGCTCAAAACATTCGTTGTTACCCAAAATTTGTGAGGTAGATGCAGTCGGCATCGGTGCAACCAATAACGAGTTGCGTACACCGTGGTTCATTACATCAAGGCGAAGGTTTTCCCAATCCCAACGATCACTTGCAGGTTTAACATCCCACAGGTCGAATTGGAATTTACCTTCAGACAGCGGCGATCCTTTAAACGTTTCGTAAGCACCATCCTGAATCGCCAGGTCTTTAGAAGCCGTCATTGAAGCAAAGTAAATGGTCTCGAAGATCTCTTTGTTCAGTTGTTTTGCTTCGTCGCTCTCGAAAGGTAAACGCAACAGGATGAAAGCATCTGCCAAACCTTGTACACCTAAACCAACCGGACGGTGGCGCAGGTTTGAACGCTCTGCCTCTACCACAGGGTAGAAGTTATGATCAATGATCTTGTTCAGGTTCAATGTTGCCTGGTAGGTAACATCGTATAATTTCTGGTGATCAAACTTGCCATCTATAACAAAGCGTGGCAATGCTAACGAAGCAAGGTTACAAACCGCTACCTCATCGGCAGATGTGTACTCGATGATCTCGGTACAAAGGTTTGAGCTTTTAATGGTACCCAGGTTTTGCTGGTTCGATTTACCGTTAGCAGCGTCTTTGTACAATAAGTAAGGCGTACCGGTTTCAACTTGTGAATCAAGCACTGCAAACCAAAGCTCTTGTGCTTTAATGGTTTTGCGTGCGCGGCCTTCCTTTTCGTATTTGGTGTACAATGCTTCAAACTCAGCACCAAAGCAATCGGCCAAACCAGGTGCTTCGTGCGGGCAGAATAAGCTCCAGTCCTCGTTAGCCTCAACGCGTTTCATGAACAGGTCTGATACCCAAAGGGCATAGAACAGGTCGCGAGCACGCATTTCTTCTTTACCGTGGTTTTTACGAAGATCCAAGAACTCGAAGATATCTGCATGCCAAGGCTCTAAATAGATAGCAAAAGCGCCTTTACGCTTGCCACCACCCTGATCAACGTAACGGGCAGTATCGTTAAACACACGCAGCATTGGGATAATACCGTTGCTGGTACCGTTAGTACCGCTAATGTATGAACCTGTTGCACGCACATTGTGGATGCTTAGGCCAATACCGCCTGCACTTTGTGATATTTTAGCTGTTTGTTTTAATGTATCGTAGATACCCTCGATGCTGTCATCTTTCATGGTTAACAGGAAGCATGACGACATTTGAGGTTTTGGTGTACCGGCGTTAAATAGAGTAGGCGTTGCGTGCGTAAACCAGCGCTCGCTCATCAGGTTATAGGTTTTGATAGCGCTTTCGATATCTTCTTTGTGGATACCTACTGATACACGCATAAACAGGTGCTGAGGGCGCTCGGCAATTTTACCGTCAAGCTTTAACAGGTATGATTTCTCAAGCGTTTTAAAACCGAAATAATCAAAGCCGAAATCGCGGTCGTAAATAATACTGCCATCCAGTATCTCGGCATTTTGCTGGATGATCTCGTGCACGTCATCAGCTAATAAAGCGGCGTTTTTACCCGTTTTAGGGTCAACGTACTCGTAAAGGCGTTTCATGGTTTCAGAGAACGACTTAGTAGTGTTTTTGTGCAAATTTGACACTGCTATACGCGATGCAAGCAAAGCATAATCAGGGTGTTTGGTAGTTAACGATGCCGCCGTTTCTGCCGCAAGGTTATCCAGCTCTGATGTGGTAACACCATCAAACAAACCTTCAATTACTTTTTTTGCCACATCAATTGGGTCAACCAGGTTGAACCCGTAGCACAGCTTCTCAATACGTGCTGTGATCTTGTCGAACTTAACCGACTCTTTTCTGCCGTCTCTTTTTACTACAAACATTGTTTTACCGCCTCCTTATTATCCGGCCGCCCGCCGGATGGTTTAAGTTATATATTAATTACTTCTTTTTTCTTAACCACTGATTGGTTTGATTAAGGGATTGATTTGATTCCCTTTGTCCCCAATTATTTTTTAACCTTGATTTGCCTGATTTTAGGATTTCCTGATTTGATCTTTTCCTAATCTCTGATCACAAATCTCTAACCCTAAAAATCTTCGTCTAATGAGAATGATTTACTTTCGGCGTTGTTCATTACGCCGCTTTTTTGGTAGTCGCCAACACGTTTTTCAAAGAAGTTGGTTTTGCCTTGCAGGCTTATCATCTCCATAAAATCGAATGGATTGGTTGCATTGTATACTTTATCGTAACCCAGTTCTACCAACCATCTGTCAGCAACAAACTCAATGTATTGCTGCATCAGTTTAGCGTTCATACCTATCAGGTTAACGGGTAGTGCATCGGTCACAAATTCTTTTTCAATTTCAACTGCATCTGTGATAATAGCTGTTGCCGCTTCTTTGCTTAATTTGTTCTCCAGCATGCTGTAAAGCAAACAGGCAAACTCACAGTGCGAACCTTCATCGCGAGAGATCAACTCATTGCTAAAGGTTAAGCCCGGCATTAAACCACGTTTCTTTAACCAGAAGATGGAGCAGAAACTACCTGAGAAGAAAATACCCTCAACAGCAGCAAATGCAACTAAACGCTCGGCAAAGGTTCCGTTGTTAATCCAACGCAGTGCCCATTCTGCTTTTTTGCCAACACAAGGCACAGTTTCTATAGCATGGAAAAGTCGGTCTTTCTCTACCGGATCTTTTACATAAGTATCTATCAGTAACGCATAGGTTTCTGAGTGAATATTCTCCATCATGATCTGGAAACCGTAGAAACAACGCGCCTCCGGTAGTTGTACTTCGCTCATGAAGTTGATGGCAAGGTTCTCGTTAACAATACCGTCACTGGCCGCAAAAAATGCTAATACATGCGATATAAAATGTTTCTCGCCCGAGTTTAAGCTTTCCCAATGTTTTAAATCGTCCGAAAGATCTATCTCCTCGGCGGTCCAAAAGCTGGCTTCAGACTTTTTATACATCTCCCATATCGCAGGGTATTTTATCGGCAGAATAACAAAGCGGTCTTTGTTCTCTCTTAACAGTAATTCGGTTTCCTCTTGCATGCCTCTGTATATTATTTATTAAAATGCTCTGTCCCTTATTCTTCAATTAGCGCACCAAAACCGTACCGACAGCCGATACGATTACCATGCGAGTTTTTTACAAAAGTTAGCAGCCGAAACCGACTTGCGCTTATTTACTCACTTAATTTCAACCCCTCTTATCCTTCTCAAACTGTGTTTAGTTGCACGTTCTAAACCACATCTATTATGGTTTTTTCTTCAAATTTGCCGGCAGGTAGCCGACATTTAGATAGCCTTGAAAGAACTTGTAATCCAAAGATAAGGCTACTTGCTATTGCGAGATAGTCTAAGTTTTTAACATCACCTATAAGTTGTCCACAATCATCAACATGACATTAAGATTATTGTATTGCACCGAAAATTTTAATGATTTATAAAACAACGCGTTATAATCTGTTAAGAGTGATCAACAATAAAAAATCAGAAAAATTTGCAGGATCTAAACATGTTGTCAACAAGCCCAAAACCCAAAGGAATGTTTAAGGTAAAAGGCTTCAGAAAAGGGGTTTCCGCACGACGAAAAAGCCATAAATTCCTTCCGGTTTTTTAACATCATCTTTAATGTGGAAAAAGAAAAATCCCCATCGGTTTTTTATGCCGACGGGGATGATATTTAGTGTCCCGGTGTTCGGCTTTTAATTTATTTTTTCAATTCATCGATCGGTACAAATTTCATAGAGATTGAATTTACACAATGCCTGGTATTTTTAGGCGTCATAAACTCTCCCTCGAAAACATGGCCCAAATGGGCGCCACAGTTATTGCAAACAATCTCTACACGACGGCCATCAGCGTCCGGAACGCGTTTTACAGCGCCGGGGATCTCGTCATCAAAGCTTGGCCAGCCGCAGAAAGATTCAAACTTATCTTCAGACTGGTAAAGCGGCGTATCGCAACGCTTGCAAACATATACTCCCTGTGCTTTATTATTTAACAGATCGCCGGTAAACGGGCGCTCTGTACCTTTATGCAGTATTACGTATTCTTCCTCTGGTGTTAACTGATTATATGACATTTTTAATGATAGAATTAATGAATGATTAATGAGCGAATTAGCTTCGCTCCACACATAAATATACGACAAATACTGCGCTCAGATTGTTTGTTAAAAGGATGTTTACAAAGGGTTGACGGATGGAGAATTTGTCTTGAACCTTGATTAAACAGATTATAGGATTGCCTTTAGAAAACACATAATGTCATGGTGAGCCTGTAAAGGTCTTCGACAAGCTCAGACTGACAAAGGATATGGGTCTTGAACCTTGATTAAACAGATTAAGGAATGGCAGGATTAAAATCCACTGTCATGGTGAGCCTGTCGAACCACTATACGCCCCAACAGATCTTCGACAAGCTCAGACTGACAATGTGTTTGCGCTACGAATAACAAAAAAATCCCGGCCATGTTATGACCGGGATTACTATATTTCTTGATTTCTGACTCTAAAAGTCTTGAATCTCTCCTTATTTCTTAGCCAACTCCTCTGCCATGGCAGCGCCAATTTCGGCAGGAGATTCTACTACGCGGATACCGCACTCTGCCATAATTTTCATTTTAGCAGCAGCAGTATCATCGGCACCACCAACAATGGCACCTGCGTGTCCCATACGGCGTCCCGGAGGCGCAGTTTGGCCTGCGATGAAACCAACAACCGGTTTGGTACCGTTTTCTTTTATCCAACTGGCAGCTTCTGCTTCCATACCACCGCCTATCTCGCCTATCATAATGATACCGTGGGTATCAGGGTCGTTCATTAACAATTCAACCGCATCTTTGGTTGGGGTACCGATGATCGGGTCGCCACCAATACCGATAGCAGTAGTGATGCCTAAACCGGCTTTAACAACCTGGTCAACCGCTTCGTAAGTTAAGGTACCAGATTTTGATACAACACCTACGTTACCTTTTTTGAAGATAAAGCCCGGCATAATACCGATTTTAGCTTCATCAGCAGTGATGATACCAGGGCAGTTAGGGCCAATTAAACGTGTGTCTTTATCGCTGATGTACTCTTTTACCTGGATCATATCCTTTGTAGGGATACCCTCAGTGATACATACGATAACTTTGATGCCGCCTTCAGCAGCTTCCATAATAGCATCTGCAGCAAATGCAGGCGGAACGAAAATGATAGATACATCAGCGCCTGTTTGGTCAACCGCGTCTTTAACGGTGTTGAACACGGGGCGGTCTAAATGAGATTGGCCACCTTTGCCGGGAGTTACACCACCAACAACCTGTGTACCATATTCAATCATCTGCGAAGCATGGTAAGTACCTTCGTTACCGGTAAAACCTTGCACTATAACTTTAGAATCTTTATTAACGAGAACGCTCATCGGCTTTTGATTTTTGTACGGCAAAGCTAAAGTTATTGCCCTTAAAGTCAAACAAAATTTTGCCCTGTATGGCATTTTTACGTCAAAAAATTTCTGTTGCGGCCGGTAAAGGGTCAATTGTAACCCACAATGTAACACCTTGTTAATATCTTTTTAATTATTTTGGCCGCACATACACTTATCCAAATGAAAAAACAACTCTTTTTGAGCATTGCGTTCTGCATGCTTTTAACACCATTTGCCCATGCCCAATTCGGTAGCCTCGGCAAAGCCATTTTAAATAAAGGTTCGGAAATGGCTTCAAATGGCAGTCTGAGCAAAATACTGAAACAGCCCCAGGCCATCAGCACCAGTTTTAAGGACGTTGATAAAACCGGCTCAAAACCGCCATCGTTTTTAGAAGGACAAACACCGCAGCCTTTATACCTGCTTCCAAAAGCGCCATTGGGAGGCTACAAACTTTGTGCAGGCTTTTATGAAATGACCAACAAAAGCTATTGCCTGCATGCCGGTACACGCGGCCCAAGCAGCGGCGACGGCTATATGCTTGCCCCGGTTTTAGGCCCAAAAAGCGATGTGGTGATCCTGATACTGAAGAACGCTGAGAAACATCCCGAAGTAAGACAGCACGATATACAAGTGCTGTTATGGGCAATTGTTGCCCGCACCAAACTGGCAGATATGGGCACCGGTATTAAACTTACTGCTACTACCCTGCTTAGTCCTCAAGAGTTATTGATGCTTGAGGGGGGCGCTTTAGGCGTTTTGCCAGCCAGTGTGATGGACAAGGCCAAAGGAGAATTGCCACCGGCAGTACAAGCCGTTTTTGAGGCGGAGAATAATATCCGCAAGCTGGCTTCATCGGGTACTTCATCTTATGAGGAAATGGAGAAATATGCCATACTGGCCGGCATAGCGCCACAGCCCGATCCTGAAGTACCATCGGGCATATGGTCGTTACATCCGGATGGTTACTATGTGCGATATTTCCCTCAGGGATATTCCATTACACGAGTACAAGTTTATGTACCGAAGGAATTGATCGATACCAAACCCGATCTTGTTTACGACGGCCCTAAAGGTATTGCCTGCCCGGCCAACGTAGGCTCACAGCGCCTGGCTCAAACTAACGAACCGCTGCATCCCGATTACACTAAAAAGCTGACTATCATCTGCAAATAGATCGCTTGTATAAATGTTAAATGCGCTGTTAAAAACTGTTAAACGTTTTTTAACGGCGCATTTTTAGTTTAACTTTATTTACAAAGCGTCTAAAAATGAAACACCTGGCCTTTTTGATGTTCTTATTTTGCTGCGTGCAAGCATCAGCACAAACTGTAAGCGGTTTTGTAATTGAGAAGGATACGCGCAAGCCTGTTCCCTTCATAGTGGTATCTGCCACGGGGACAAACGTTTTTACTACCGAGGCTGGTAGTTTCAGCATTCGCATAAGGCAAATAAGCGATACGATAAAGATCAAAACCATGGGTTACAAACCGGTAGCCATCCCGGTAACGCCATTTAGCGGGCAACTTAAATTAATAGAATTGGTGCCGCTTACTTACAAACTGAATGGCGTAACCATATCTGCGCGCAAACGCTACCTGCAAGATTCATTAGATAACCGCCGCATCTTTGCCAAAGAATATGCTTTTAAAGGCCCTGTACTTACCGATGTGATGCACCATATTAGCACCGATGCGCCATTTGCTTTTGTTAATGTAGATGTATTAGCCTGTACAAAAGCCTGTTTAAAAAGAAAACCAGCCAGTACCGCCTGCAACAAGCCATGATAAGGCTTGAGCGCGACAACCACATAGCCGTGCGCTTTAACCGCGGCTTGGTAACCAAAGTTACCGGCATGCAAGGCGACTCGCTGAATACATTTATGGCCAATTACCAGCCACCCCAAGATTTGATAGACGGGATGACCGACTACAATCTACTGCAATATATTAGAGATAATTACGACAGCTATAAGAAACTAAAGGGTAAGGACGCGCCAACGCAGGTGGATTTTAAAAGAGGGACGGTGAAGTAACACGTTGCAAAAAACTCCCCCTTCAGGGGTTTGGGGGGCTTGGGCTAAACTCCCCCTCACTCTTTGCCACCACAATAGTTGCCACACCATTGCCGATAACGTTAGTGATAGCACGGGCTTCGCTCATAAAGCGGTCTACGCCAAGCAGGATGGCTACGCCCTCAACAGGGATAATTTTTATGGCAGCCAGTGTTGAGGTAAGCACGATAAAACCACTCCCGGTAACGCCGGCCGCGCCTTTTGAGGTAAGCATGAGTATGCCTATGATGGTAAGTTGTTGCTCTAATGATAAATCGATCTTAAACACCTGCGCCAAAAAAATAGTAGACATAGACAGGTAGATAGTCGTTCCATCCAGGTTAAAAGAATATCCCGCAGGAATTACTAAACCTACTACCGATTTTGAGCAGCCAAATTTCTCCAACTTTTCCATCATCCCCGGCAGGGCCGATTCTGATGAAGATGTACCGAGAACGATCAGTATTTCTTCTTTAATATGTTTGAGATATTGCCACAGGCTGAACTTAAACAGCGCAGCAATTATATTGAGCACCACAAAAATGAAAAGGAACATGGTGAGATATACCGAACCCATCAGCAGAGCCAGGGGCTGCAGTGTTTTAATGCCATAAGTACTGATGGTATACGCCATCCCGCCGAAAGCGCCCAGCGGAGCGGCCTTCATCACTATTTTCATGATGTTGAAGAACACTTTTGATAGCTTATCAAAGGACTGGATGAGCGATTCGCCCGTTTTCCCCATCCGGCTTAAGCCGAAACCAAAAAGGATAGCAAAGAAAAGTATCTGCAAAATATCCCCATCGGCAAAAGCCTTAAAAAGATTACTGGGGACAATGTGTGCGAAGAACTCACCCCATTTCATGTTGGCCGCGGCTTTCTCATACTCGGCCAGTTTAGATGAATCTACCCTAACATGGTTATTGATAAAATTAGCGCCCGGCCTTATGATATTGGCGACCGCAACACCTATCACCAAAGCTAATGTGGTTACCAGTTCAAAATAAAGCAGGGCTTTGCCTCCAACACGTCCCACTTTCTTCATATCGCTCATACCGGCAATACCCAATACAATGGTAAAGAAAATAATAGGCGCTATCAGCATCGTGATGAGGCTGATAAACGTCTTACTGATCAACTGCGCCGTTGGAGCAAAGTCCTTGAAATACAAACCCACCAATACTCCCAGTAAAATGGCGACAATGACCTGGAAAGTAAGATTGGAGAACAGGCGGTTCATTTTAGTGATTGGAGATTGGTTAATTAGAGATTAGTTAGTCCGTTACTTATAATGCAATAAATATAGCGTTTTGAAACAATCCTAATCTCTGATCAGTAATTAACTAATCTCTACTATATCCTTCCCATCACTCCGTTATAGATCATTTGTCCGGCTAAAAATGTTACCACTATGGCAAACACCCAGCGCAGCCATCGGGATGATTTGGTATGTACAAGGATCTTAGAACCCGTCATGGCGCCAAGAAGGACGCCAAGCACAACCGGCATAGAAATGCCCGGGTCGATATATCCGCGTTGCAGGTAAACCACGGCACTGGCGGCTGCTGTAACGCCGATCATAAAATTACTGGTAGTAGTGGATACTTTAAACGGAATCCGCATAATGGTATCCATCGCAATTACTTTTAAAGCACCGGAGCCAATACCCAACAGGCCCGAAATGACACCGGCAAATAACATCATAAAAAAGCCGCCGCTTACATGGGTTACGCCGTACTCTATCTGCTCGCCCTTTCCGTTAGGATAGCTGCCATAAAGTTTAAGTTTAGCCGCCAGATAAGTGGGTTTAGATAAAATGGTCTCTGCCTTTTTACGCAACGACATAATAGCCGAAAACGTAAGAATAATACCGAACAGAATAGCGATCATTTGCGTAGGAATATAGACGGCTATCAATGCGCCAACCAATGCGCCAATGGTGGTGGCTATCTCCAAGAACATCCCCAGCCTGATATTGGTGATCCCCTCTTTAACATACGCTGCCGCCGAACCTGACGAAGTAGCAATAACCGATATCAGCGAGGCACCGATAGCGTAATGGATATCAACACCTAATAAAATGGTTAACAAGGGAATGATTACTACGCCGCCGCCAAGCCCTGTTAAAGAACCCAATAGCCCTGCAAAGTAGGCACCTACGAGAATAATAGCAGTAAAAACAAGTACCGACATGGGGTTGGTATAATTGACGGTGGTAAAGTTAGGTTTTTATAAGTTAAGACGCCTAAATGCCATTAATGAATTACACCGAAATAATACATCCAGCAGATAAAAAATAATTGCAAAGGTATCCTGAACCACAGATACGACAATCCATTTCCGTTGAAATCGGCTGTTTCAAGGTTTACTCTCTTTTGCGCCGCGTAGATATTTGCAGGCAGCAACAGGATAAAAAACAGGATAACAAACCAGGCAAACGGATATCGCACCTTGTTGATGAGCAGTGCTATACCTGTAAGTATCTCTATATAGCCCGTTATATGCACTATAGCTTTTTTAAAAGGTATAACAGGGGGCATCATCATTACCATCCCATCCGTAAATTTAAAATGGGCAATAGCAGTAAACATCAACATAACGGCCATCGCGAGTCGCCCGCAAAAGTAATAGTCGGGTAATGATACGGCCATGAATGAGGCTAAGCAGCTGATCCCAAAAACACCAAGTAAAACAACAAGCGGTTTCATACTTAAATATCGTTAAAAACATTAAATGTTAAATATCTTTGGCAGCAAATGGGATACAAAAGCTTACAAGCCTGCATTACCGATCTGGAAAAACATGGTCACCTTATCCGCATAAAACAGGAGGTTGACCCACATCTGCAAATGGCTGCCATACACCTTCGCGTGTTTGAGAACGAGGGGCCGGCCATACTTTTCGAGAATGTAAAGGGCAGTAAGTTCCCGGCAGTGTCTAATCTGTTTGGCACTTTGGATAGGTCGAAGTTCATTTTCCGCGATACCCTGGAGAAGATCAAAACTTTGGTTGACATCAAAACCGACCCCATAAAGGCTGTTAAACATCCGTTTAAATATGCAAACACCGCTTTAACTGCTCTATCTGCCCTACCCATGAAAGTCGGCAAAAGTGCGCCGGTGATGTTCGGCCGTACGCAGATAAGCGAGTTGCCACAGATTGTAAACTGGCCTATGGATGGCGGCCCGTTTGTTACCATGCCACAGGTTTATACCGAAGATATTGATGCTCCCGGCATTATGAATGCCAACCTGGGGATGTACCGCATCCAGTTAGGTGGCAATGATTATATACAGAATAAAGAGATTGGCCTGCACTACCAATTGCACCGTGGTATTGGCGTACACCAAACTAAGGCCAACGCAAAAGGCCAGCCATTAAAGGTGAGCATATTTGTTGGCGGCCCGCCGTCTCACCCGGTTGCGGCAGTAATGCCGTTACCCGAGGGGTTGAGCGAAATGACTTTTGCCGGGGCATTGGCCAACCGCCGTTTCCGGTATTTTTATGATGCCGAAGGTTTCTGTATCTCTGCCGATGCCGATTTTGTGATCACCGGCACCGTTATGCCGATGGAAAACAAACCCGAAGGCCCGTTTGGCGACCATCTGGGTTATTACAGCCTTACGCACCCTTTTCCACTGATGAAAGTGCATAATGTTTACCATCGTAAAGATGCTATATGGTCGTTTACGGTAGTGGGCAGGCCGCCGCAGGAAGATACCAGCTTTGGCGCACTGATACACGAGATAACCGGAAGCGCTCTCCCAAAAGAAATACCGGGCCTGCACGCTGTTAATGCGGTTGACGCGGCAGGTGTACACCCGTTGCTTTTTGCGATCGGCAGCGAGCGTTATACGCCGTATGTGAAGGAACGCCACCCGGCAGAGCTGATAACAATTGCCAATCATATTTTAGGTAAAGGGCAGCTAAGCCTGGCCAAATACTTATTCATCACTGCTAAAGAGGATAACCCAAACCTTGATGTGAATGATATCGGCGCTTTCCTGAAACATATTTTGCAACGCGTTGATCTGACCCGCGACCTGCATTTTCATACCCGCACAACAATCGACACACTGGATTACAGCGGGGAAGGCCTCAACAGCGGCAGCAAGGTAGCCGTTACCGTTGCCGGTGATATTAAACGGGAATTGTGGACGGAGTTGCCGTCGTCATTTGATCTGCCACGCCCTATCATTAACTACAAAATGGCCATGCCGGGCGTGTTAGCAGTAGAGATCCCAAAGAACATTCGACAGAGTGATATGCCGCTGATATTTGAAATATTGCAGGAGCATTTAACAAATGCAGACCTGCACGGCTTGCCGCTAATGGTGTTGTGCGACGATGCCGCGTTTACTGCTGCTAATATTAATAACCTGGTATGGGTAACTTTTACCCGCAGCAACCCAAGCCATGACATTTACGGCATTAACAGTTTTACCGAGAACAAGCACTGGGGTTGCCACGGCCCATTGATGATAGATGCGCGCATTAAACCACATCATGCACCTGTTTTGGAGCGCGATCCGGGTGTGGAAAAGCTTGTAGATGCGATGGGTGTTAAGGGTGGCGTACTGCATGGGATAATCTAAATCAGGATTGGTCGATATGTCATGGTGAGCCTGTCGAACCACTCATCGCGCGAAGGTCTTCGACAAGCTCAGACTGACGATCCTTATTCATGCTTTCACCGTCGTTGGTGCTGTCACCAACGACTCAACACGCGACATCTAACTACTTAACCTTGCAATCGGCTTATTCGTGACAACACCATCCCTAAGTCATTTGCATATATGCACATTTGCGCATCTGCACATTTATGAAATTATTATCTTAGCACCCTTTAATAATTGAACATGAACAAATTTCACGGAACAGGAGTTGCCATGGTTACTCCTTTTCAGGCAGACGGAGAGGTGGATTATCAGGCTTTAGAAAAGCTGATCAACCACCTGATCGATGGCGGGGTGGAGTACCTCGTATCGTTAGGCACAACCGGCGAAAGCGCCACTTTGAGCAAGGATGAGAAGAAGAAGGTGTGGGAGTTTACTGCCAAATCCGTGAATAAACGTGTTGCCCTTATTGCCGGCATCGGCGGTAATAACACGCGCGAAACTGTTGCCGAAATTGCTGATTTCAATATTGATGGCTACGACGCTATTCTGTCGGCGAGTCCGCATTACAATAAACCAACTCAAGAAGGTATTTATCAGCATTACAAGGCTATAGCTGAGGCTGCTAAATTACCTATTATTCTATATAACGTACCCAGCCGAACCGGATCATCTGTTGCTGCGGAAACGACCGTTCGTTTAGCAAAGGATTTTAAGAACATCATTGGAATAAAAGAAGCTTCGGGCAGTTTTGAGCTGTTAAACCAGCTTTTCCGCGATAAGCCCGAGGATTTTTTGGTTATATCAGGCGATGACCCTATCTCGTTGCAAATGGTAGCAACGGGTGGTGTCGGCGTCATCTCTGTAGTAGGCAATGCTTTGCCGAAACAGTTTTCTGATATGATAAGGAAATGCCTCGCCGGCGATTTTAAAGGCGCCCTTGCATCACATTACAGCATGATAGAGTTTACCCGCCTGATGTTTGCCGAAGGCAGCCCAGCCGGTGTTAAATCGGCCTTGAAGCAATTGGGCGTTTGCGGTGATACCGTGCGTTTACCATTGGTAAATATCAGCAATGCTGCTGAAGAGAAGATTGCAGAACAGTTAAAGGTGGTGAGGTAAGGGCTATGGCCTCTTTCTCTTCTATACGCGTCATTGCGAGGTACGAAGCAATCTCTTTAGGACAATTATACGCCTTTCACACGTTATCTGCTTAAAGAGATTGCTTCGTACCTCGCAATGACGTTCTACGTTATACATAATAAAAAATCCGGTAATTTTTAAACTACCGGATTTTTTATTGTAAAAGTAAATTAACCTTTTGCGGGCAAATTACGCTTTGTTTTTGGTGTCTTGAACCTCAAGACGGATAGCTTGCGCTAAGTTCTTAAGATCTTGCATGCCTTTACGAACGCGGGTACCAGCTGCGCTGTTACCTTTGTTGTAGAATTTGTCCGCATCTGCCTCTAATGATGCTACCAGTTGTTTTACTTCTTCGAATTTTTTCATTGTGACTACTCCTTTAAATTTGAGGTTTATTGTTTTAACTAAAGCTAATCTAAATGCTTTTGTGCAAAAAAAAAATTTTTTTACCTATAAAATAGTGCCTTTAAAGTGGTTTTTTTCCACATTTCAGACTTTAGAAAGCCAAAAATCGTACCGATATCCGCCTTAGCCAAAAACGCGATAATAGCCCGCGTGTTAGTTTTTTAACGAATTACTTAACATTGCACATTTTTTTTACCTATCATTCAAGTAAATGCCGTAATAGTTGTAAAAACGACATTTTCGACTATTCTTAAGCGGAAACAAAAAATCCTGCGTTTTTTGCGCAGGATTAGCAGATTTTTCAACAGTAAATTTAGGCTACAATGGCCATCTTATAATCACCGTCTTTTAGTTTGGCGGCTACGGCGGCAAATGCTGTGAGCGTTTTCTGTACATCGTCAAGCGTGTGCATAGCCGTTGGGATAAGCCTCAGCATAATTAAGCCTTTAGGGATAACAGGGTACACCACTATAGAACAATAGATATCATGGTTCTCTCGCAGGTCGCGGGTTAGGCTGGTGGCTTCCATTAGGTCGCCTTTTAAAAATACGGGAGTAACCATACTATTGGTTACACCAATATCAAAGCCATGCTCAACCAGTCCCTTTTGGAGGGCATTGGCTACGGCCCACAATTTCTCGCGCAACTCCGGATTTGCCTTAAGCAGCTCAAAACGTTTTTTAAGGCCCATAACCATAGGCATAGGCAATGCCTTGGCAAATGTTTGCGAACGCATATTATAACGCAGGTAGCTGATGATCTGGCTATCAGCGGCCACAAATGCGCCAATACCCGCCATTGATTTGGCGAATGTACCGAAGAAGATATCGATCTCCTTAACACAATCCTGCGCCTCATGCGTACCTGCCCCTGTCTTGCCCATGGTACCAAAGCCATGCGCATCATCAACCAGGATCCTGAATTTATATCTGTCCTTTAACGCTACTATTTCTTTCAGTTTACCTTGTGCGCCCGACATGCCGAAAACACCTTCGGTAATTACCAAAATGCCACCACCGGTTTGCATGGTGATGCGTTCGGCGCGTTGCAGTTGCTTTTCAAAACTGTCTACATCATTATGCTTATACACAAAGCGCTTACCCATGTGCAGGCGAACACCATCAATGATACAGGCATGCGATTCTGCGTCGTAAACAATAACATCGTTACGATCAACCAGCGCATCGATGATAGACACCATGCCCTGGTAGCCGTAGTTTAATAAAAAAGCGGATTCTTTACCTACAAATTTCGCCAGGTCGTTCTCCAGTTCCTCATGGTGGCGGGTATTGCCAGACATCATCCTGGCACCCATGGGGTAAGCCATACCGTAATCGGCAGCAGCCCGCGCGTCAGCCTGGCGCACCTCGGGATGGTTGGCTAAGCCGAGATAATTGTTAAGGCTCCAAACCAGGTGGGTTTTGCCATTGAACTGCATGTGCGGGTGAATCTCGCCCTCTAACTTAGGGAAGGAAAAATAACCGTGCGACCATTTCTGGTGCTGGCCAATAGGCCCTCCTACATTTTTATTGATTTTATCAAATAAGTCCAAAATAGTTTTTCTCTAAAATAACACGTCAAATATACCCCCAAAAGAGGCTGCTGTCAAACCAAAAACGAAAAAGCCCCTGCATTGTTGCGAGGGGCTTTGTATAGGGTTCAATCAATTAGTCAACATTATCATGCAGGAATGAATTATTGTTCCTGATCTCTGTTTTACCATCGCTGTCAGGTAATAAAGAAAACCTTGATACCTGGCTTTCATCTGATGCAGGGGTTTGCTGCAAAGCAATCTCCTTGCGTTTGTAAGCCGGTACGTTTTCCAGTTCCTGGATGTTGCCGTTGCGGAGTTTCATGCTCAGGTCTTTTAAACGCATGATACGCTCGCGCGATTTACGAAGCTGCTCTTCGATCGATTCGTCTGTCTTACCTTCATCGGCGTTTAAAGCCTGTGGCTCGGGTTCCGGTTCTGGCTCCGGCTGCTGTATCTGCGTGGCAACAGGCTCAAAGTTCATTACGGTTTCGGTTACTTTAAAAGTAAATCCGGCTTCCTCTGCTTCTTCAGGAGCGGCTGGCGCTTCTTCGGTCAGGCTATACCTAACCACGTCGTTATTATCTTGTTTATCCTGCTCTTCGGCACGGGCAAACAGGTCGAACAAACCAGTTTGTTTTGGTTCATCCTTAACGGTGCTTTTCATGTATGGTTCAGCAACCAGATCGGTATCTGCTTTAACCGGGGTGATAAACTCGTTCACCGGTTTTACCAGTGGCTCGTTCTCGGGTACCAGCATTGATACTATTTTCTTGTTGTTGTTCTCTTTCTCGCGCTCATCCTTGGTTTGGAAACCGGTAGCGATGATGGTTACAGACAGCTTATCGCCCAAATTCTCATCACGACAGTTACCCCAGATAAGATCGGCAGCTAAACCGGCTTCTTCCTGGATGTAATCGGTAATAACGCTTACCTCATCCATGGTTACCTCGTTATCACCCGAGCTGATGTTCAGCAGGATGTAACGTGCGCCCTCAATTTCGTTATCTTTTAACAGAGGAGATGCCAATGCGCCTTCTACTGCTTTTAACGCACGGTTTTCACCATCGGCGCTGCTGCTGCCCATTATAGATACGCCGCTATCCTTCATTACGGTGCGCACATCTTTAAAGTCAACGTTGATATAACCAGGCAAAGTAATGATCTCGGCGATACCTTTAGCGGCTGTTGTTAAGATATTATCTGCCTGTGCAAATGCCGAGCTCATGGTTAAGTTACCAAATATCTGGCGAAGCCTATCATTTGAGATAACGAGGTATGAGTCAACATATTTTTTCAGTTCTTCCATCCCCTCTTCGGCCTGCATTTTACGGCGTTTGCCTTCAAACGAGAACGGAGTGGTTATGATGCCCACAGTAAGGATGTCTAACTCGCGGGCTGCTTTAGCAATAATAGGGCTTGCACCTGTACCAGTACCACCACCCATACCGGCGGTGATGAACAGCATTTTTGTGTTACTGCCCAGCATCTGTTTAATGTCGTCAATGTTCTCTATTGCCGAGTTTTTACCAACTTCTGGAATAGAGCCGGCGCCCATACCTTCTGTTAAACTTGCGCCTAACTGAACCTTATTAGGGATAGGGCTAAGCTCAAGAGCTTGCGCATCGGTGTTACAAATTATGAAATCAACACCGGTGATTCCCTGTCTGTACATATGGTTTACTGCGTTGCCGCCGCCACCGCCAACACCAATTACTTTGATGATCGACGATTTTTCCTTTAACATCTCAAACTGCATAATCCTTATTTTCAGCTATATGTATTTCAACGATTGGATAGATTGACTTAATGTAATATTAATAGTTTTTCCACAGGGTTTTTCCACAATCGTTTATAATGTGGAAAAGTTATGAATTGTGGAAAATTTAGCCTCACCCTGCCTTCTCCAAAGGAGAGGGGCGTTTAAGTCCTCTCCTTTGGAGAGGATTTAGGTGAGGCTTACTCCTACTTCAAGAAATCCTCATCCTTTATATCGTCTTTAATAAATTTCTTACCCGATTCTAAAATTTTGCCCAACAAACCAAACTTGCGGTCGTCGGTATATTTTGCTTTCTCCTGTTTAACCGCTGAAGCTGCCGGTGCGGCTGTCATACCTTCGTACTCCATTTTCTGGATACCTTTTATCAACAAACCAATACCTGTAGCATAGGTTGGGCTTTGCATATCCTCGTAAGTAGCTTTCGGCAATACCTCGTTTTTGGCAAGATGCTCGTTAGGATAACCCACGCGGCAATCTAATCCGGTTACGTACTCTATCAGTTGGGTTAAATGCCTTAACTGCGCACCGCCACCTGTTACTACTATACCAGCTATTAGTTTTTTCTCGTAGCCTGATGACTTTATCTCATAGTAAACATGCTCTATTATCTCTTCCATACGGGCCTGGATCACAAAGGCAAGATTTTTCACCGAGATCTCTTTAGGCTCGCGGCCGCGCAGACCCGGAACGCACACAATTTCGTTCTCTTTATTCTCCTCGGCCAGGGCAGAACCAAACCTTACTTTCAATTGCTCGGCAATGTTGCGCATTACTGAACAACCTTCGCGGATATCTTCTGTTACGCTGTTACCACCAAACGGAATAACTGCGGTATGGCGGATAATACCTTCGTGGAAAATAGCCACATCAGTTGTACCACCACCTATATCTACAAGAACAACACCTGCTTCTTTCTCCTCATCACTCAGTACGGACTCTGATGATGCAAGAGGCTCCAGGATCAACTCCTGGCTTTCGAGCTGTGCTTTGTTAACACATTTTACAATGTTTTTGATGGCAGTAACCTGGCCGGAGATGATATGGAAGTTAGCCTCGAGGCGCACACCGGCCATACCGATAGGGTCTTTGATACCCGGTTCGTTATCTACCGTGAACTCCTGCGGCAGCACATGGATGATTTCCTCTCCCGGCGGCATCACCAGGTTGTACATATCCTCAACCAGTTTATCAATATCCTTACGGCCTATCTCTTGTGATAAGTCGCGGCGGGTTATTAGGCCCCTGTGCTGCAGGCTTTTGATGTGCTGACCGGCAATGCCAACATTCACTATCCTGATCTCCACGTTCGACTGTGTACCGGCCACATCTACTGCCTGTACTATGCCCTGCACGGTTTTATCAATGTTTGATACCATACCACGCGTGACACCCGCCGACTCCGCCTTGCCTATCCCCAATATCTCAATCTTGCCGTTTTTGCTCCTGCGGCCAACAATTGCACAAATTTTAGTAGTACCTATATCAAGGCCTACTACAATTGGCGAGCTTTTTTCTTGTGTCGAACTCTTGTCCATACTTTTAATTTTTAATAGATGTCTTTATATCCGTATCCTCAATAACCGGCGGTTGTTCTGCCTTTGCCGTGTCTTGTTTAATTTTTGCACGCTTTATCGAATCAGCCTCAAACTCCTTGCGGCGCTTAAGCGAATCTAATAGCGTTTCGTTTTTAACCCCCACTACCTGGTTAAAATATTTTATGTTAATAACCTTATAAGCTTCCCAGCCAACGGTTGGTACAGCCTGTTTGTAAAACACTTTAAGATTGTTGAACCGCACATCAAGCGAATCGGCATTACCCAGCAAAATGCGCTGGTTGCCTACACGCGGTATCAATTCGATCTCGCGGTTTTCGTTCACATAGATCTGCGCTATCTGCGCATCCCAAAGTGAATCCTTCCTGATGAAATCAGCTGTTTTATAAATGTCTTTTGCCAGTACGGTATGTAATGAATCGACCTTGTTGGCAAACAACTCATCAATAAAACCATTGGCTACCAATACCCTCGCGGTAAAGTTTTGTGAAAGCGGCATTTTCATGCCGTGCTCGTCCACGTAAAAATCCTGCTCAAAGCGGTTCATAATACGCAGCATTGGCTTGCGTTGTACCACTTCTACCTGCAAGGTGCCGTCCATATCCTCATAAACGCGAGCATACTCCACAAAAGGGTTATGCCTTAGTTTATTCTCCAACGCGTGGATATCAATGTTCTCCAATCTGCGGCCAACCAGGTTTTTGCCGCTTGCGCCAAGGATATTATCTATCTCCTGCCTGTCAATAAAGTACTGGTTGCCGGGGATAAACACTTTTACTTTTTTGCAAACCAGCTCGGCCTTTTTTATTTCAATGAAACTCATCAGCACCACCAAGCCCGAGAGGCTCACCAGCCATCCCAAACCTATCAGCAGCGGTTTCCAGATGCGTTTCTTAAACATTTTCTAAAGCACTTTTATAAGGTTGCACCAATGCATCAATATCGCCTGCGCCAACTGTTAACAGCAGCCCAGGTTTCTCGTTGCGTACTATTTCAATACTCTCTTGTTTATCGGCCTTGCGCCTATTAGCCAGTTTCATGCGGCTCAATATCATTTCGCTATTCACGCCTTCGATGGGTAACTCCCTTGCCGGATAAATGTCCAGCAGGATGGTGTCATCGGCCATGTCCAGCACCTCGGCAAAACCATCGGCAAAGTCGCGTGTACGGGTGAAAAGGTGTGGCTGGAATATTACAGTCAGCTTCCTTTCAGGATACAATTTCTTTACCGATGCGATGGCTGCACGCAACTCCTCGGGATGGTGCGCGTAATCATCAATAAATATGTTTTCCGGTGTTTTGATGATATACTCAAAACGGCGCTTTACCCCTTTAAATGAGCCTAAAGCTTCGCGGATGGCGTTCGGATCTACCTCAACATGTAATGCTGCTTCGATGGCTGCGGTAGCATTCTCCACGTTATGCAAACCTGCAATCCCCATGCGGATATTAGGGATACTCACCTTTCCGTCGCTAAAATCGAAGAAAAAGCTGCCGTCCTCAATGCGCACATTGGTAGCCATTGCCTGTGCCTTATCATTCATGGCATAGGTAAAGCCTTCGCCCAATGGTAGACCTTGCCTGTATATTAAAGTACCACCCTGTTTTATCTGCGATGCAAACAGATGGAACGATTCTTCCAGTTTTGAATGGTCGCCGTATATATCCAAATGGTCGGCATCCATTGAGGTAACGATGGCGATATTCGGGTAAAGGGTCAGGAACGAGCGGTCATACTCATCTGCCTCAACCACTACAATATCGTTTTCGCCATACAGCACGTTGGTTTGGTAGTTTGATGATATGCCACCCAAAAATGCCGAGCAATCTTTCCCCGAATCTTTCAGGATATGCGCTATCATGCATGAGGTAGTGGTTTTACCATGCGTACCTGCCACCGCAATAGTGAACATCCCTTTGCTAATGATCCCCAATACCTGCGAACGTTTGTACAGCTCAAAACCCTTACGCTTAAAGAGATTGAGTATAGCCGAATCTTTTGGGATAGCCGGCGTATAGATGAGCAAGGTACCCTCGTCAGGTGTACGGAAACTAATTGGCACACCGTCCTCTAAATCCTCATAAACTATACAGATACCCTCGTTATGCAAGGCCTCGGTTAAAGGTGTATGCGTTTTATCGTACCCGCAAACAACACAGCCGAGGTGATGGAAATAGCGCGCAAGGCCACTCATGCCTATGCCGCCTATCCCTACCAGGTAAACTCGTTTTATGTTGTTTAATTCCATTTTACTTTATAATCCCAATCTCCAATCACTGATCAACCAATCCCTTAAAAGACCCCTGCCATCAAGGCAGGGGCTTTTAATTCAATTGTTGTTTGTTATTTGGATAACTTCTTTCGCAATTACCTCATCGGCATCCGGCAGCGCCAGTTTGCCAATGTTATTGCTTAATGTTTTTTGCAAATCTTTATCGTTCAATAAGTCTAATACTTTATCAACCAGTTTGGCTTCGGCATCGCGGTCGGCAACAAAAATGGCGGCCTGTTCTTCAACTAATGCCAATGCATTTTCGGTTTGATGATCCTCTGCCACATTTGGTGATGGTACCAGTATCACCGGTTTTTTAATTACACACAGTTCGGCAATAGTACCTGCACCTGCACGTGAGATCACCACATCGGCAGCGGCATAAGCCAGATCCATACGATTTAAAAACTCCACCACACATACATCAGGATGCTTATCGGGCCCTAATTTTTGCAGCACGCTTTGATAGTAAAACTTACCGGTTTGCCATATCACCTGCACATCGGCGGCTATCAGTTTATCCAACCCGGCCATAATGCTATTATTCAAAGTGAGCGCACCCAAACTGCCGCCTGTTATCAGCACAGTTTTCTTAAACGACGACAGTTTGTACAACTCCAGCGCCTGCATGTGCTTACCGGCAATGTTCACCGACTCCTTACGGATAGGGTTACCGGTTTTGATGATCTTCTCGAACGGGAAAAACTTCTCCATCCCATCAAAAGCCACACATATCTTTTTAGCCTTTGCGCCTAACCATTTGTTGGTGACACCTGCATAAGAGTTTTGCTCTTGTATCAATGTCGGTATCCCCCTCAACGATGCCGCATACAACAACGGACCCGAAGCAAAACCACCTACACCTACAGCGGCATCGGGTTTAAAATCCTTTATAATTTGCAGGGCCTTGCGCACACTGCGTAACAGTTTCACCGGGAACATCACGTTTTTCCAAACCGCTTTGCGTTGGATACCCACAATATCCAACCCGATAATTTTATAGCCGGCCGCCGGAACTTTTTCCATTTCCATGCGGCCATTGGCTCCTACAAACAAGATCTCGGTCTCAGGATCAAGCTTTTTTAAGGCATTGGCAATAGATACAGCCGGGAAGATATGCCCCCCTGTTCCGCCGCCGCTTATAATGATCCTTTTACCCATATTTTTAAATTCTAAAACCTAAACTCTAAATCCTAAAGGAGAACCTAATCTCTAATCATAAATCTCTAATCACTGCCTATCAGGCCGCTACTTCCCTTATCTCTCCTACTACCACTTTCTTCGGCTCATCTATATCCCTACTTACCGACAGGATGATCCCGAACGCCACGCTTGTAAATAAGATGGATGTACCACCCATACTTACCAACGGCAGCGGCACACCTGTTACCGGGCCTAAACCTACTGCTACGGCCATGTTGGCAAACGCTTGTATGGTAAGGCTAAAGCTAAGTCCGCAGGCCAGCAGTGCGCCAAACGCTTTTGGTGCTGCCGTTACAATTTTTATGCACCGGTAAAGCAAAAACAGGTAAATGGCCACTAACACAACACCACCGAACATGCCATACTCTTCTATGATGGTTGCATAGATAAAATCTGAATATGGGTGCGGCAAATAGTTACGCTCGGTACTATTACCAGGGCCCTTCCCGAAAAAACCACCGGTTGCAATGGCTATCTTAGCGTGATCAGACTGGAACGACTTATCCGGGTTGGCAGCCTCGGGGGTGCATAAACGCGTGTACACGCGAAATGTAAGTTGCACGGCGAGGCCCTAAGAATACCACACCTAATAACAATATTGCACCTGCGGCACATACTACGCTAATTTGCTTGATACTGATACGGCCGATGATCAGCAATAAAATACTCACACCAAACAGCATCAACGCGGTTGACAAGTTTGCTAATGCGATCAATATAAACACCACACAAACCGACCCCATGATTGGAATGAACGACTGCTTAACGTCCTTAATATTTTCCTGCTTGCGCGATAATGTGCGTGCCAGGTAAGTGATCAATGCCAACTTGGCTAAATCCGATGTTTGGAAGGTTAAACCTGTGCCTGGTATCGAGATCCAGCGACTTGCATCGTTCACGTGGTTACCAAATATCAATGTGTACAACAACAACGGAATAGTAATGGCCATCAGCAACTTAGAAATGCCCGCATAGTAACGATAATCCAGCAAGTGCGAGAAATACATCAACGCCAAACCACCCACAATCATAAACAGGTGTTTCATCAGGATAAACTCGTTAGCCTGCCCCCTCTTGTATGCCAGCGTGCCGGTTGAGCTATACACTGCAAGCAACGACAATACCGATAGTAATATCACTATCAGCCATATCCAGCGGTCGCCTTTAACGTTGTTGAGTACTTGGTTCATTGCAGCCCCCTCTAAATCTCCCCCGAAAGGGGAGACTTTTATTTTTATTTTAATATTTTATCATTTCAATTTTTAAGCCTTTCCGCCAGTCGGCGGAGAGGGTTTGGGTGAGGCTTTCTACAACTCCCTCACCGCAGCCTTAAACTGGTTACCTCTGTCTTCGTAATTTTTGAACAGATCAAAACTTGCGCAAGCCGGTGACAATAGTACCGTATCGCCTTTTTCTGCCAGGTGGTAGGCGACCTGGGTTGCTTCCTGTGCCGATGCTGTGTTTACAATAACTTCAACCTCATCTTCAAAAGCATCGTGGATGCGTTTATTGTCTTTGCCCAGGCACACTATGGCTTTCACTTTTTGCTTAACCAGGTCGCGCAGCATACTGTAGTCATTGCCTTTGTCAACGCCACCTAAAATCAACACCACATCGGTAGTCATACTCTCCAACGCATACCAGGTTGAGTTAACATTTGTAGCTTTTGAATCATTGATGAAACTGATGCCTGAGATCTTGCCAACCGACTCGAGCCTGTGCTCGATGTTTCGGAAGTTACCCATGCTCTCTCTCATCGTTTCGTTGCGCAACTCAAGGACCTTGGCTACGATACCCGAAGCCATAGAATTGTAGATGTTGTGCTTTCCCTGCAAGGCCAGTTCGTTGATTGACATTTGAAAATGTTGTTTATTAACGTTTATAATTAGGTTGTCGTTGTCGAGATATGCTCCCGGCTCTATATTCTTCTCTATAGAGAATGGCAGTTGCTGCGCCGCTATCTCTTTTCCTTCAAGCACCTTTATCGTTTCGGCATCATCCGCACAATAAATAAAATAATCGGCCGCTGTCTGGTTCTGGGTGATGCGGTATTTTGATGCCGCGTAGTTTTCCAGTTTGTAATCATACCTGTCCAGATGGTCGGGTGTAATGTTGAGCAACACTGCTATATCAGCCTTAAATCGGTACATATCATCCAGCATAAAGCTGCTTATCTCCAGCACATAGCAATCAAATTTTTCAATCGCCACCTGGTAGGCAAAACTTTTACCGATGTTACCTGCAAGGCCTACATTCAATCCGGCATTTTTAAGGATATGATAAGTAAGGCTGCTGGTGGTAGTTTTACCGTTTGAGCCTGTTATGCATATCATTTTAGCATCAGTATACCTACCGGCAAATTCTATCTCAGATATCACCGGGATGCCTGCCTCGCGCAGTTTTTTTATCATTGGGGCCTTTTCAGGTATCCCCGGGCTTTTCACCACTTCAACAGCGCTGAGTATTTCGGCTTCGGTATGCCCGCCCTCTTCAAAGCGGATATTCCATTGCTGCAGCTGCTGTTTGTATTTATCAGCAATCGCCCCGAAATCAGAAACAAAAACATCATACCCCTGCTGCTGCGCCAGGTAGGCCGCACCAACACCGCTTTCGCCGGCACCGAGGATGCAAAGCCTCTCCCCGGCCCTCTCCGAAGGAGAGGGAGTTGTTTGGGATGATATATTTTTGTTCTCGGTCACTGTTAGTCTTGTCTCTTGATTCTTGTATCTTGATTCTATTATCGCAGCTTCAACGTTATCACCGTTATTATCGCCAGGAAAATACAGATGATCCAAAAGCGGGTTACGATCTTGGCTTCATGAAATCCCTTTTTCTGATAATGGTGATGCAGCGGTGCCATCAGAAATACTCTGCGGCCCTCGCCAAATCTCTTTTTGGTAAACTTAAACCAGCCTACCTGGATCATCACAGATACGTTCTCTACGAGGAAGATTCCACACAGCACCGGCACTAATAACTCTTTACGGATGATGATGGCAAACACTGCGATGATACCACCGATAGCCAGACTGCCCGTATCGCCCATAAATACCTGCGCCGGATATGAGTTATACCACAAAAAGCCCACACATGCACCTACAAAGGCGCCGGCAAAAATTACCAGCTCGCCCGAGTTGGGGATGTACATAATGTTGAGGTAATCGGCCGTTATGATGTTACCGGATACGTAGGCCAGTATAGCCAGCGTAAGCCCGATAATAGCCGATGTCCCCGTTGCAAGGCCATCTATACCATCCGTTATATTGGCCCCGTTTGATACCGCTGTGATGATGACTATAACAAAAACCATAAACACCATCAGCGCATATTGCTCATAGCCCTTACCTAAAAACTTAAGCACCTTGCCATAATCAAACTCGTTGTTCTTGTAGAATGGTAGAGTGGTTTTGGTTGATTTAACATCCTGCGTATACACGGGCTTATCGCCGCGCATGTGAAAATCTACAGGGGCATCGTATTTAACCGGCAGTTTTACTTCCTGGCGAATTGTAATTGACGGGTGGAAATACATGGTCCAACCGATGATCAATGCCAAACCCACCTGACCGGTTATTTTAAACTTACCTGCAAGGCCTTCTTTATTCTTTTTAAATACCTTAATGTAATCGTCAAGGAAACCTATCAATCCTAACCAAACCGTAGTTACCAGCATCATTACCACGTAGATATTCTCGAGTTTAGCGAACAGCAACGTTGGAATAAGGATACCCAGAATAATGATGATCCCACCCATTGTAGGCGTGCCCGATTTTTGCATCTGGCCTTCCAAACCGAGGTTCCTTACCGTTTCTCCTACCTGTTTAAAACGCAGGTAATCTATCAGCCTGCGACCAAATACTGTGGTCACCAACAGCGAAACAATTACCGCCATTGCCATACGGAACGTGATATACTGAAACACGCCCGCCCCGGGGATGGTGTAGTTCTTGTTCAGATAGTTAAACAGGTAGTATAGCATTAAACCATGTGTTTAAATTGTTCTTCCAATTGTTCCATATCGTCAAAATGGTTCTTCACACCATTTATCTCCTGGTATTTTTCGTGGCCTTTACCTGCCAGGAGAATAATATCTCCCGGCTGCGCCAGCATACAGGCGGTTTTGATTGCCTCTCTTCTGTCAACTATGCTTAGTGTGTGGCGTTTAAAGGCAGGGTCTACCCCCTCTTCCATGTCCTTGATGATCTGTGCCGGGTCTTCCGTACGCGGATTGTCTGATGTAAGGATCACCTTGTCGCTCCACTCGCAGGCTACTTTGGCCATTACGGGGCGCTTGGTTTTGTCACGGTCGCCG
>JAESTD010000229.1 GCA_016763755.1 Mucilaginibacter sp. | reverse complement strand
CCCAACCCGTAAGGCTTTGGAAGATTGCCTTGCTGCCTTGGAAAATGCAAAATATGGTTTAGCATTCTCAAGCGGTATGGGTGCTACTGATGCCGTAATGAAATTGCTGAAGCCGGGCGACGAGGTAATCACCGGTAACGACCTTTACGGCGGTTCGTATCGTATCTTCACTAAAATATATGCTAACTACGGTATTAAATTCCATTTCCTGGATCTGAAAGATCCGGAGATCATTAAGGAATACATCAACGATAAAACCCGTTTGGTTTGGATTGAAACACCAACCAACCCAACCATGCAGATAGTAGATATTGAAGCCGTAGGCAAAATAGCCAAAGCCAGTAATTTGCTTTTTGTGGTTGATAATACCTTTGCATCACCGTACCTGCAAAATCCTATCGACTTCGGCGCTGATATTGTAATGCACTCTGTAACCAAATACATTGGCGGCCACAGCGATGTGGTAATGGGTGCATTGATGCTAAATGATGAGGAATTGTACAAGCAGCTTTGGTTCATTTACAACGCCTGCGGCGCAACGCCAGGCCCTATGGATAGCTTCCTGGTGCTGCGTGGTATAAAAACCCTGCATCTGCGCATGAAAGCCCATTGCGAGAACGGCCGCCAGGTGGCGGAGTTTTTGAAAGATCATCCACGTGTAGAGAAAATATACTGGCCGGGCTTTGCTGATTCGCCAAACCACGAAGTGGCCAAAAACCAGATGCGTGATTTTGGCGGTATGATATCTATCGTATTGAAAGATGCTGATCTACAGGAAACCTTCCGCATTGCGTCGTCATTTAAAGTGTTCTCATTGGCTGAATCGCTGGGTGGGGTGGAGTCATTGATCAACCACCCTGTAAGCATGACCCACGGTAGCATCCCTAAAGCGGAACGTGATAAAGCCGGCGTAGTAGATAACCTGCTGCGTTTAAGCGTAGGTGTTGAGGATATTGAAGACCTGCTGGAAGATCTGAAACAAGCGCTGGCGTAAGTAAGAAAAAAAACCACGCGTCATTGCGAGGTACGTAGCAATCTCTTTAGACACATCCCGAATGCAGGGAGTATAATTGTCCTGAAGAGATTGCTTCGTACCTCGCAATGACGTTTTTGTTGTGCCATGAATCAAAATTTAAAATCTTTTCTGGACGAAAAAGTTGCCCAGTATAACCGCCCCGAGTTTATTGCGAACGATCCGATAGTTATCCCACATCTGTTCAGAAAGAAACAAGATATCGAGATCATGGGATTTTGGGCGGCGACACTTGCCTGGGGGCAACGCGTAACCATCATCAAAAAATGCAAAGAGCTTATTGAACTGATGGATGGCGCACCTTATGATTTTATCATGAACCATGAGGAGCCCGATCTAAAAAAGATGCTACATTTTAAACATCGTACTTTTAATGATATTGATACGCTGTACTTTATCGCATTCTTTAGGCACCATTATTCACATCACAAATCATTAGAGGATGCGTTTATCCCCACTGATGGTAATTACTCCCCCTTCAGGGGGCTGGGGGGCTTCCGCTCTTACTTCTTTTCTTTGCCCGACTATCCGCACCGTACCATGAAACACGTATCGTCGCCTGCGCAGAAGTCAACCTGCAAACGCCTTAATATGTTTCTCCGCTGGATGGTGCGCAAAGATGATAATGGTGTTGACTTCGGTATCTGGAACAAAATAAAACCGGCAGATTTGATATGCCCTTGCGACCTGCATGTTGACCGTGTTGCCCGCAAACTCAAACTCATTACCCGCAAACAAACCGACTGGCAAACCGCGGTTGAGTTAACCGAGCATCTCCGCCAGTTAGATTCGTTAGACCCTGTTAAATATGATTTTGCATTATTTGGGCTGGGTATAGAAGAGCGATGGGGTATAGAAGGGATATTGCCAGAATTTAGTTGAAAATTTACTTGTCATTTCGAACAAGCGATAGCGAGGAGAAATCCTGCTATTTCTGTACGGTGAAACTTGCAAAGTAGCAAGATTTCTCCTAGTTCCTCGTTCGAAATGACAGAATTGTTTATTTTATTTATCATGCCATCAGAAGAATTCCAAGTATCCAATTTTACCAACGGCAAGAGCGAGATCACGATAGCGCTTTTCAACCACTTCATCAGCGAGTTTGCAAAAGTCGGCAACATTGAAGTGGTGCCTTTGAAAAGCATGATAGGCTTAGATAACGGACACAAACGTATAGCATACATTACCCAATTAGGAAAAAATTTTGTGCATGTGGTTTTTCCATTTAAGCAGGAATATCCCGATAATCTATGCTTCCAGAAAATTGCACAGGTACCGGGGCAGCAACAATTCAATCATCATTTGAGGTTGTTTAACATTGATGATGTGAACGGAGAAGTTAAAGGATTTATGAGACTTGCTTATCAGGAGGAAAACGCGTAATAAGCAAGTCTCTGGAGAAAATTAACGAACGCCACCAACATGCTCCACAACAACAGCCGGCTGTTGTATGCCTTCATCTATCCTCACCAGTTTGCCATCAACAAAGTAGTAATAAAGAAGGTCGCCTGTGGCTGTGGTTTTTTTATAAACAGTCCGTTCTGTCGATTTTTCGGCCAGATCAATAAGCATTTTGTTCTTTTTAGTGAATTCGGCTTCAGATGTGCCCAGCGGATAATTGTTTTTTAGCGAACATCCGCAGGCAGCAACAGACATCAGCAGGATAAATATAGATCTTCTCATAAAGCGTAGATAATTTATGCAGGTATGACCACGCTTTATATCCAAAGTTTAAACTGTTGTAAAAAAAAGGGCTGGATTGAGTTATGGGTTATTATTCCCTATCAATGAGGTGTTAACGGTCATATACTGATCGTTTGTAATATGTTTGCGCTTATTAAAGTAGTTGGGCTCTTTTTTCAAAACAAAAAAATAAGGACAGACCAAAAAATTGGAAGCGAAATCACAAGAATAATATTGATTAGTTTTTGTCTTCTGGTAAATAAAGGCGAGCGGGTGACTTCCCTAATTATATAAATCAGGAAAACCCCATACCCTAATAAAAGGCTTGATATGACAAACAATATCATCATATAATAGTAACTAATATACCCAAAAATAAGTTAACTATGCTTCCTGATTAAAAAATACCTTATAATAATTCATGGCTTTGCCATCGTCAAACCCTTTCTCTATCAGGTTTTTATTGCCGTGTATGTAAATATGAAAGTTCTTATCAAGCTTTAAAACGCTTTTGTAAATCTTGGCTTGCTTTTTAACGGCATTGTCTGATATCTCGAAGGTATCATTGATACGGGTATCAAATTCTTCCTCGTAACTAGTTTTAAAATTCTTGAATGATTCGATGGCTTCAGGGTTGCTGATAACCTCTTCGGCAAATTCATCTATGTCAAAAGTCTCCTTTTCTTTAAAGTATTTCATTGAGCGGTTAAGCAGATCTATCTTATCGGCCTTGGTCATTTCAAATTCTTCATCCAGTTTGTTGGTGACGAAGTTTTTGTAAACGCCCAATGCATTGCTGGTTTGGTTAAAGCTATCGTTACGGATCTTTAGTTGCAGAAAATCATCTTTCCAATACACTGCAGCATCTTGCCCACCGGTAGCTTTATCCACTACCACCACTTTGTAACCGTTCTCTTTCTCAACGTCAAAGATCAGCACACCCTTGTCCAGTTTGTTGATGTTAATAGCATCCTGCTCGTAATCAACAGCAAAGCCGCCTTGGTTAGGATATACTTTTAAGTATGTCTCTTTATTTTCTGACTTGAAAATACCGATAGCATCCAGCAATTCGCCCTCTATTTGTACTTTGTTAAAGTAAACTACGTAAAGTTCGCCGGCTTTAATATTGGGGTGGGCGCTTGAAGCATAAAGGTGTTTTGCTATTTGTTCTGATGCCTCATGAAACCTGGTCTTATCATCAAAAACATCGGTAGTAAAATGGTGGATCTCGTTAAGGGCAAGATCGTCGCTACTATGCATCAGGTGGTAAACCTCGTTCGCTTTCTCAAAGGGCTTCAAGAAATAATGCAATAAGAGCGGCCCAATCACATCATCCTTAAGTTCCAGAGGCTGAGTAGATAGCGCGTACATCTCACCTTGAGATTGGTTGCCAACATGATGAACAGAAATTGTATCAAGTGAAGCTTCAAAAAAAGTTACCATAGTGATGCGAAGGTAAATATTTGAGATCGAGTCATTGGAGTCATTGAGTCATTATTTTTCCACCCTCGCTGACGAGAATATGACTTAGGAAGATTGCGCCGAAATAACGATTTTTGCCGAACGTTATAGGGCAATGACCCAATGACCCAAT
>JAESTD010000228.1 GCA_016763755.1 Mucilaginibacter sp. | reverse complement strand
TTTGGTTGTTGTTGCGGTTTTGGTTGTTATTGTTCTGACGACCGCCGCCACCGCCGCCGCCCCGGTTATTTTGGTTGTTTTGACGACCGCGGTTATTATTATTGTTTTGGTTGTTATTGTTGGTGCGGAACTCAACCTTATTAAGGTTAATGTTTTCTTCCAGCTTCAACTCACCTTGCGATAATGAGTAAAGATCATTAAGGATGATCTCGTCGGCAACAGAATCTTTGTTCCATTGTACGTAAGCCATTTTCATGAAGTTGGCAATGGCTTGTACCATGTGGCGTTTACGCTCGGGCTCCTCAATGCTTTTGGCCTTTTGGATCATCAGCTCAATGGTTTTGCCATAATGGCGAGATTTGATACGCTGGTTCGGGTACTTCAAAGGCTCTGGCTTAATATGGATAGCCTCTTCGGTAGGTTTTGGGTACGGCGAATCAACATCCAGCTGGAAACCCGAAATGATATGCAGGTGGTCCCAAAGTTTGTGTTTAAAATCGGCCACATCGCGCAGGTGGGGGTTAAGGAATCCCATCAGGTCGATAACCACCTGCGCGTAGCGATTGCGTTCTTCTTTGGTTGGCAGTGCAACAATGTATTTCACCATGTTTTGCACATTGCGGCCGTATTCTGTAAGTAAAAGTTTGCTCCTGGTTGAGTTGTAATCAAACGGACCAGGCAAATTGGTTAATGCCATGAATATTTTTATGTTAAATAAGTTCGTGAAATGTTTTTTAGCTCATGGACAGTTTCACAGACCAAAGGCGGAAACTGGAGAACTAAAATGGAATACTTTGTAGTAACGCAAAGATACACTAAATGTGTTAAAGTGCAAATGTTGTGTTTGGTGCTCATTTTCTGCTACATTAGCAATAAAGCAAAATAATTATGGCTTTAATTATAACCTCTATAGATATCTACCGCTTCAGCATCCCGATGGAGCCTTTTACCATCGCCACGGGTACAATGGATCATGCGCAGAATGTATTTATCCGCGTGCATACCGATGCCGGTTTTTATGGCGTAGGAGAGTGTTCGGCCTTTCCCATGATCGTAGGTGAAACGCAGGATACTTGTTTGGTGATGGCTAAAGAGTTTGCCCGATTATGGAAGGGCAACGATGCTCTGGATATTGAAGCAAGGCTACATGAACTTCACAGCTTTACCGCAGGCAACACTACCATTATAAGCGCCTTTGATATGGCTTTGTATGATATAGCTGCCAAACATGCAGGCTTGCCGCTCTACAAATTCCTCGGCGGCGAAAAACGCGAAGTAGAAAGCGATATTACTATCGGTATCTCTTCGCCTGAGAATATGGCTAAACAGGCTATAGAATTTAAAGCCAACGGAGCAACTATTTTAAAGGTAAAGCTGGGAAAAAATGCCCAAACCGATACCCAACGTATTAAAGCCATAAGACAAGCCATCGGCCCAGATATGAAGATCCGCGTTGATGCCAACCAGGGCTGGACTTTTGACGAAGCTGTTTTTGCCCTGCAAATCATTGCCGAACAGGATATTGAGTTTTGCGAACAACCCATGCGTACCTGGTATGATGATAGGTTGCCTGCTTTGATGCAACTATCGCCGGTTAAATTTATGGCTGATGAAAGCGTTTACAATCACCATGATGCCCGCAAGCAGATTGAAAGCGGAAGCTGCCATTACATCAATATAAAAATGGCCAAAGCCGGCGGCATAAATGAGGCGCGTAAGATCCATGATGTAGCAGCAGCGCATGGCATACCCTGTATGATGGGCGGCATGCTGGAAAGCCGCATAGCGCTAAGCGGCAAACTCCACTTTGTTTACGCCAGCCCCAATATCAAGTTTTATGATATGGATACCTGTATGCTCGGCCACCTGCAAGATCCCTGCGTGGGTGGAGTTACCTATGATGGCTATAAATTAAACATCAGCGATGCAGTTGGGATTGGGGCAGATGCAGATGATAGGTTTCTATCAAATTGCCAAAAATGGGCTATCAGTTAAAAAAAAGCTACAATGGGATTATTTTACACAGCCACACAAAAAGAAACGCTTAATGCTCGAAACGAATTATTTTTGAGTAAAGGCGTGCCCGCGCTAAAGAAAAATGGATTTGAAAAATCTCCTTTCAGTACGGATTGGTTCGGCAGGAATAATTTGCAGGATTTTACCTATACGCTTTGCAGGTTAAATGCCTATTCGCATTTAGAAATTATAAACACACACATATCGCGAGGGGATAAGTTTGTCAAAGTTTTTCTCAATGTGTTTGATTTAACACCTGCTTTAAACTCATTACATCAGTTAGATGGGCTCGACGGGATCCAATACGCCCTGCCGCCCAACAGCATAAATAATATGCGATTGCGATCAGACGAATATACAGGGCTCCGGCTTTTCAGGACCAGGCATAAACTAAATCGATATTATACAGAAAGAGGTTTTAAAAACAGCGTATACCAATTAGGCGAACTGATTGAAAAGGATATGGGTAACATTGATCATTTTGTACATCTTTGGTATAAACTCCGCACGCCAATTAAAACTGATTGGAATGGTAATGAAGTTGTTAAAACCGCTGATAGTGTCTTAAAATAAAGGGCCCGTAATTTACAGACCCCTTTACTAAAGTGTTATCAGATACCAAATGCTGTAAAAGCAAGGTTTGTTGTCGGCAAATCGCGTACCTACTTACTCAACTCCGCAAAATATTTGTGGAACAAAGGAATGGTTTCAATTCCTTTGTAATAATTAAAGATATCGTATTTCTCGTTTGGCGAATGCAGGGCATCACTATCCAGGCCAAAGCCCATCAGCACGGTTTTTATCCCTAACTCTGCTTCAAACAAAGCAACGATAGGAATACTGCCGCCGCCGCGGGTTGGGATAGGCTGTTTGCTAAATGCTTCTGCAATAGCTTTTTGCGCTGCACGATAGGCCACGCTATCGGTAGGGGTAACTACCGGTTCGCCACCGTGATGCGGGGTAATTTTTACTTTTACGTAAGGCGGGGCAATCTTCAGGAAATGATCGGTAAATAATTGAGTGATCTGCTCTGAAGTTTGGTTAGGCACCAAACGCATCGAGATCTTGGCATTGGCTTTAGATGGCAGCACCGTTTTAGCACCTTCGCCGATATAGCCGCCCCAAATGCCGTTTACCTCAAGGGTTGGGCGGGTCCCGGTACGCTCAAAGGTCGTGTAACCTTTCTCGCCCCATACGTCGGCTATATCAAGGTCTTCCTTGTATTCTGCCTCATCGTAAGGTGCTGCGTTCAATTCCTTACGCTCGGTTTCGGTCAGTTCAATTACATCATCATAAAAACCAGGGATGGTGATATGGTTGTTTTCATCATGTAAAGATGCGATCATTTTAGCAAGGATGGTTGCTGGATTAGCCACTGCACCACCGTACACGCCAGAGTGCAGGTCGCGGTTAGGGCCAGTCACTTCAACTTCAAGGTAGGACAAACCACGCAGACCGGTCTCTAAAGATGGATGCTCCATACTGATCATTGAGGTGTCCGATATCAACACCACATCAGCCTTTAAACGCTCTTTATTTGCTTTTACAAAGATGCCCAGATTGTTGGAGCCGACTTCTTCTTCGCCCTCAATCATAAACTTAACATTACATGGCAGGCCATCGGTTTGCATCATCAGCTCAAAAGCTTTAACGTGCATGTAAAACTGGCCTTTATCATCACAGGCACCGCGAGCATAAATTTTACCATCGCGCACGGTTGGTTCAAACGGCGGTGTATGCCACAGCTCCAAAGGGTCCGGCTGTTGCACATCGTAGTGCCCGTATACCAAAACAGTAGGTTTTGAAGGGTCGATTATCTTTTCTCCATAAACAATTGGGTAGCCGGCGGTAGGGCAAACCTCAACGTTATCGGCACCGGCATCGCGTAGCTTTTGGGCTACGTAATCGGCAGTTTTCAGTACGTCGGGTGCGTATTTGGGGTCGGCGCTAACAGAAGGGAAGCGCAGCAGCTCAAAAAGCTCATCAAGCATGCGCTGCTTGTTATCATCTATATATTGCTTTATAGTTTGCATAAGCATGGTGTTTGCGGCAAATATAGTGTATTCGGATTTTATGCGAGGCTCATCGACTCATAATAACGATGTCATTTCGAACGAGCGGCAGCGAGGAGAAATCTTCTGCAAGCAATAGTTACACCATAGAAGATTTCTCCTCGTACCTCGTTCGAAATGACAATAAGTATTAGGGAACTGGCAATTACTCCGCTTTCTCAACAATAACTGCCGTGCCGTAAGCCAATACCTCGGTAATACCCTGCATTACCTCGTTGGCGTCGTAACGCATATTTACGATGGCGTTGGCACCGAGGGCCTGGGCGTGTTGTATCAATAGGTGGTAAGCTTCTTCGCGGGCATTTTCGCAAAGCTCAACATAAACAGAAAGGCGACCGCCAAATAGTGATTGTATACCACCGGCAAAGTTGCCCACCACGCTACGGCTGCGCACGGTAATACCGCGTACCACGCCAAGGTGTTTAGTAATTTTGTAACCTTCTAAACCGGTGCTTGTTGTAATGAGTGAAGTGTCCATTATTTATGTGTTTTATATTTAGATTGTAGTTGTTCGGTAATGTTACTATAAGTGATTCGCGTTTAATGATAAAAGTAATGGATTTATTTAATTTTGCCCTTTAAAGATTATCCACCTATGCGCATAAGTATCATCGGATCGGGCAATGTGGCTACGCATATTTCTGCAGCCTTAAAAAATGCAGGTCATCGCATAGTACAGGTTTACAGTCGCAATTTGCATAACGCTGCCTTGCTGGCCTATCATGTAGGTGCAGAGGCTACGGATGACTTGCAAGCGTTGACAAGCGATACAGATATTCTCATTGTATCGATAAAGGATGATGCTATTTTAGATACAGTAGCTCAATTAGCCCGATACGGAAAACTCATTGCCCATACTTCAGGGGCGGTAGAACTATCACCGATGCTGGAGTTTACGCAACAGGCAGGTGTGTTCTATCCCCTGCAAGCCTTCAGCAAAACAAAGGAGATAAATTTTAGAGATGTGCCGATGTGTATAGAGGGAGCAGATGAAGCTATCACAATAACACTGGAAAATCTGGCTCGCGATATCAGTAATAATGTATCCCGCATTTCATCCGCGCAGCGCAAAATATTGCATCTGGCGGCGGTGTTTGCCTGCAATTTTACCAACCACCTTTACGGAGTAGGTGAAGAGTTGTTGAAAGATAGCGGCATGGACTTTAACCTGCTGCGCCCGCTGATAGCAGAAACTGCTGATAAGATAAAAGAACATTCCCCATTTACGGTACAAACCGGCCCGGCTGTGCGTAATGACGAAAGTACCATAGCGGCACACCTGCAATTGCTTGGCAATCAAACGCATTTGCAGGAGATGTATAGGACGCTAAGTCAGGATATTATCAAAAACCACAACAAGGTTAACGGGGACAGGTAATTTTGTTACTTTTGCCCAAATGAATATTTTTAAAGTAAAGATTAACTTTGAGGAAGCCGACCACGAGAGCGTGGAACTGCCTATAGCCGAGGGTGAATCTGTATTGGACGTTTGCCTTGAGAACGGCATTGAGTTACAGCACAATTGCGGTGGCGTTTGCGGTTGCAGTACCTGCCACATATACGTAAACAAAGGCATGGATAACCTTCAGGAGATATCTGACAAAGAAGAAGACTTTATCGATAGGGCCGTTAACCCGCGCATCAACTCACGTTTGGGTTGCCAGTGCGTGGTAATTGATGGCGATATTGAAGTTACCCTGCCGGATCAATCAGGCTTTATGGGCCACTAATAATCAGAATCAAGACATTTAGAATCAAGATAAATCAATGAGTAACGATAAATTCGCACTGCCGATTCACTGGAACGACTACGAAGACATTGCCATGGGCCTTTATGAAAAGTTTGGCGATGAATTTGGCGAATCGAAAATATACCGCATCCGCTTTACCGACCTGCTGGAGTGGGTACTTAGCCTGCCACACTTTGCCGGCACCCGCGAAGAATCAAACGAAGGTCACCTGGAGCAGATCCAAAGTGCCTGGGTTTACGAATGGCGCGATAACCAATAATTTTAGTTGGCAGTTTTGAGTTTGCAGTAAGCAGTTCTTACCAATGATTCAATGACCCAATGACCCAATGACAAATTAAAAGATGGAATCCTTTTTAACCAAGCTTAACGATATTACCACCTTTATTTTTGATGTGGACGGTGTACTTACCGACGGTTCTGTTTTTGTGACGGAGACGGGCGTGCAAAGTCGTGCTTTTAACATTAAAGATGGATATGCTTTGCAATTAGCTGTTAAAAGCGGTTATAATGTTGCAGCAATATCAGGCAGCAGGTCAAAAAGCGCGTTGTTTCGTTTAAATAGTTTGGGTATTAAGGATGTTTACCTGGGTACCCATACCAAGATAGATCGGTTTAAACTGTACACACAGGAGAAGGGCATCCACCCGTCACGGGTGTTGTATATGGCCGATGATATCCCCGATCTGGAAACCATGAAACTGGTTGGCCTGCCAGTTTGCCCTGCCGATGCTGCTGAAGAAATTAAAGCTATCTGCAGCTATGTATCACCCATTCCCGGCGGCCGTGGTTGCGTGCGCGAGGTAATAGAAAAGGTGATGAAGGTACAAGGCACCTGGATGAATGAGAAAGCTTATAGCTGGTAGTTCTTTAAGTCAAAAGTCAAAAGCAAAAAGTCAAAAGCCTTTAGGTAGATGAGCAAATTTCCAAAGATCATTCTTGCATCAAAATCGCCGCGCCGGCAGGAGCTTTTAAAACTGATGGATATTGATTTCCGTGTGGTTTTAAAAGAGGTTGATGAATCATACCCTGATGGATTAACACCTGCTGAAATTGCTGTTTACATTGCCTCAAAAAAAGCCGAAGCTTTTGATGAAGATGTGAGTGATGAGGTTGTTTTAACTGCTGATACCATTGTTGCCATTGATGGCCTGATATTAGGCAAACCCGAATCGCGCGAGCATGCCATTGAGATGCTACAACGCCTGTCAGGCAAAGTACACGAGGTTTATACCGGTGTCTGCCTGTTCCACAAAGGCCAGTACAATAAATTTTACGACCGCTCTGAGGTATTTTTTCGCCAGCTAACAAACGAAGAGATCGTCAGTTACGTTGACGAATACGAACCCTACGATAAAGCCGGCTCTTACGGCATTCAGCAGCGTATCGGCCTTATCGGCATTGAGCGTATAAACGGCTCTTATACTAACGTAGTTGGCTTGCCTACCGAGAAGGTTTATCAGCAATTAAAGAAACTTCAATAATTTGTCATTCTGAGCGACAGCGAAGAATCTGTTATCTCCACAGAAACACCATTCAACTAATGATGTCATTTCGAACGAGCGACAGCGAGGAGAAATCTTCTTCGGTGTAAGTATCGTGTGTAGAAGATTTCTCCTCGTTCCTCGTTCGAAATGACATGTTGGTTTTGAATTACAACTTCTTACTATTATTCTTTCTGTTCACATCAGGTAAAGCATTATCCGGATCAACAGTAACGCTTACCACCTCTTGCGAAACCGGGATGCTATAATTAGTCACTTTGTTTTGCAACCAGGTCTCCACCGGGAAATACGTGCGCTGCTTGCTGCCGTCTTTGAATTTTAATTCCACTGTAAACGGCATTGCCATCATCTCTTTGTTAGCGATGGTAAGTTCAACAGCTTTTTTATTATCGATGTATGTAGCATCAATCAAGGCAATATCCAGCTTGTAGTTATTATAGAACCAGCTGTTCCAGAACCAGTTCAGATCTTCGCCGCTGCCGTTTTCCATAGCGCGGAAAAAATCATCGGGTTGCGGGTGTTTGTAGGCCCATTTGTGGGTATAGTTTTTAAACGCATAATCGAACCTGTCGTGCCCTAAGATCTGTTCGCGAAGCAATACCAAGCCAAAAGCGGGCTTGAAATAGGTTAACGGATGGCGATATTTCTCGGGGATGGCATCAGGCTGTGTCATGATGCTTGGCGAGTTTGGGTCGATGATATGCTCAATGATCTCATCGGCTGGGTTACCGCCACCGGGCGCATACTCGCCGTCGCGTTTAGGGGCATACTCGCCGTTGTTAAAAGCACCTGACGCGTAAATGTCAATGAAAGTATTTAAGCCCTCGTCCATCCACGCAAAGCGGCGCTCATCGCTGCCCACTATCATCGGGAACCAATTGTGGCCAATCTCGTGTGCTGTTACCCAATATAACTCGCTGCCTTTATCGTTAATACCATCGAAAACAATGCCGGGGTACTCCATGCCGCCTGCAATGCCGGCCTCATTAATGGCTGTCGGCCACGGGTAAGTAAACCATTTCTCTGAGAAATACTCCATCGATTTCTTTAGGTATTCTGTTGCGCGCCCCCAGGCTGCGTTGCCCTGGCTTTCTACCGGGTAAACTGACATAGCCAACGATTTTTTACCGCCCGGTAGGTTAACTCTTGCCGCGTCCCAGATATATGCCTTTGATGCGCCGAAAGCCACATCGCGCGTGTTCAGCATTTTATAGTGCCAGGTAAGCGTGCCTTTATTAACCGGGCGCGATGAGGGCTGATTGATTTCAGCCGCATTGCGAATCATAACGGTTTTATCGCTATTGCGGGCTTGTGCCAGTCTGTTTATTTGTGTGGCGGTTAATACTTCTTTAGGGTTCACCAGGTCGCCGGGGCCGGCAACAATTATATCCCATGGCGCGGTAACACTATAGTCAATATCACCGTACTCGCAATAGAATTCGCCGCTGCCCAGGAATGGTGCCGTAGCCCAACCTCTGCTATCGTCATAAACACACATGCGCGGGAAAAACTGTGCTATCTCATAGATCTTGCCATTTTTGGTATCTACAAAATCAGTACGGCCGCCAAAATCGCCTGGGATGGTGTAATGGTATCTAATGTTTAAAACGATGTTGCCTTTACCTAATGCCTGTGCTAAGCGCACCTGCATGCGGGTATCGGTAACCTTATATTCTACCTTTTTACGGGTAGTACCGCTCATTATCTCAACAGATTCTATCTCATAGCCGCTGGTGTGCTGCTGTGCTTGTACACCGGTTACGAAATTTGAACGTGCATCTTTTTTATAAGTGTTTTGGTCTAATTGCAGCCACAAATATTGCAAAGCATCGGGGCTGTTGTTGGTATAAGTGATGGCTACATTGCCGCTAATGGTTTTGCGCACAGTATCCAATGTTACGGCTATTTTATAATCGGCGCGGTTTTGCCAGTATTTAGGACCTGGCTCGCCATTGGCCGAATGGAACTCATCGCCTTTTCCCTTGTAGGGAAGGGGTGAGAACAGCGCGGCTGGCTGGTAGTTAGATGCGATGGTATCGTTAGGATTTTTCTGCGCGTGGGCAAAGCCGGTAGTTAACAGCAATAACGCGGCGCCGATAAGTTTTCTCATGTGTTGAAATGATAAGCGCAGCAATATACAAATGATGGCAGAAAATTGCTTGATTAGTATCCTTTTTGATACTTTAGGTGTAGTATATGCACTTCCCGCTAAACATACCCTTGGGCAATGGGCACATTCCAGTGCATTTTATTTGCGAAACGCTGGCCTACTTTATTGGTTACAGGTATTACAGTTATCAGCGGCAAAAAGTGCATGATAAGATCAGCGCCAATCACCGCATGATCATTTTTGTGGGGGCTGCAGGGGGGGCATTCCTGGGCTCGCACATTGTGGGTGTGTTTGAACATCCCGAGCTGCTTTCAAAGCTGAGCCTGGTTTATTTCATGGGAAACAAAACCATTGTTGGGGGGCTGTTGGGTGGTTTGATAGGGGTAGAGCTGACCAAGAAACAGATTGGCGTAACTGCATCATCAGGCGACCTGATGGTTTATCCGTTGATATTAGCTATGCTTATCGGTCGTACAGGTTGTTTCTTTGCGGGGCTTGAGGATGGTACTTACGGTGTTGCCAGCAACCTGCCTTGGGCTATTAACTTTGGCGATGGCGTTTACCGGCATCCAACCAATTTATATGAGATACTGTATTGGATAATACTTTGGGTAGGGCTCTCGTCCCTTGAGCGCAGGCAACCACTTGCTGATGGTGCAAGATTTAAAATATTTCTTTCGTCCTATTTAGTTTTTCGTTTGTTGATAGAGTTTATCAAGCCCAATTATGTGTTTAGTTTCGGTCTTGGTGTAATTCAGCTGGTATGTATTGCCGGTATTTTGCATTATTATAAAGTATTTACCAAGCCTAAAACCCTGTTTTTAAATCATGCCTGAACGCCCATACATCTACTACGATTTCACCCTCAGTATATGCTCAACCTGTTTAAAGCGCGTTGATGCTAAGATAGTATTTGAGGACGATAAGGTTTTTATGCTAAAGAACTGCCGCCAGCACGGTTTTGAGAAAGTTTTGATAGCCACGGATATCTGCTACTATAAAAACTGCCGCAACTATGCCAAACGCAGCGAAATGCCGCTTAAATTCAATGCCAAAACGCATTACGGCTGCCCTTATGATTGTGGCCTGTGCCAGGATCATGAACAGCATTCTTGCCTTACCGTAGTTGAAGTTACAGACAGGTGTAACTTAACCTGCCCAACGTGTTATGCCATGTCATCACCGCATTATGGCAGGCACCGTACCTTGCAGGAGATTGAGCGGATGCTGGATGTGGTGGTAGCTAACGAGGGCGAGCCCGATGTGATACAGATAAGCGGCGGCGAACCAACTGTGCACCCGCAGTTTTTTGAGATATTGGATATTGCCAAAACCAAACCCATCAAACACCTGATGGTAAATACCAACGGGATCCGCATAGCTAAAGACGAAGAATTTGTTAAGCGACTGGCCACTTACCAGCCCGATTTTGAGATCTACCTGCAGTTTGATTCATTCAAGAAAGAAGCATTGATTGAACTGCGTGGCGAAGACTTGCGCGAGGTGAGGGCAAAGGCAATTGATAACCTTAATAAATATAACCTATCCACTACGCTGGTAGTTACCCTACAAAAAGGACTGAATACCGATGAAATAGGAGAGATAATAGAATATGCGCTGAAACAGCCCTGCGTGCGCGGTGTAACCTTTCAACCAACGCAACAGGCGGGCCGTCTTACCAACTTTGATCCGGCGACTGACAGGTACACGCTTACCGAGGTACGCTCGGCTATCCTTGAGCAAACCGATGTATTTAATGCCAACGATTTGATCCCCGTTCCCTGCAACCCAGATGCTTTGGTGATGGGTTACGCCTTAAAGCTTAATGGTGAAGTTTTCCCGCTCACGCGGATGATCAATCCTGACGACCTGCTGGATAACTCAAAGAATACCATAGTTTACGAGAACGATGAGCGCCTTAAAATGCATTTGCTGAATATGTTCAGTACCGGTAACTCGGTTGATAAAGCAAAAGAGCACCTGCACTCCATAATGTGCTGCCTGCCCGAAATTGATGCGCCGCAGTTGAGTTATGATAATCTGTTCAGGGTGATCATTATGCAATTTATAGACGCACAGAATTTTGATGTGCGTGCCATCAAAAAATCGTGTGTGCACATCGTGAATAAGGATATGCAGATCATCCCGTTTGAGACCATGAACTTGTTTTACCGTGATGATAAACGCGAATACCTGGAACAGATAAGACAAGAAATGGAAAACGCTTAAATATGGAACAAGAACCAATTCCTTTTCCGCCACCCAAACAAGGCGGCCGGGAAAACAGCGGGATGAAGATAGTAGGCATCAATTTCGCCGTGTTTATAGGCTATACCATTATTCTCTCAGCAACATTAGGCAAGGGCGATTGGGCATTCACGGCCTTGATATTTGCCGGAGCACACGCTTTAATCTGTTTTATTGTGGCAGCAATTGTACAAAAGTGGGCTTGGGCTTTAGCAGGCCTGTTGTTGGTAGTTGCCGGTTTTTCAACCTGTGTTTTAGGGGTCTTTAGTTCATGATCGCATCGCCTGCACCATGGCTCCCTCTTTAAGCGACCATGTAGACATGCTTACATCTGCTATACCCAGCTTTTGCATGATGTAGATGGTGAGCAGGCTGGCCGTTACGATCATATCTACACGCACAGGAATAATGCCCTTCATGCTGGCACGCAGTTTATGGTTTGATTTGATGAGTAGTTCTATCAGGCCTAAAAGTTCATCGATATCAAATTCATAGGTTTTTATCTGGCGGATATCAAGGCTGCGACCTTTCTTTAGTTCTATCACCTCGGCAAAACTTTCAAATGCACCGGATGAACCAACAAGAATAGAGGGGCGGTATTTAGCTGCGGCCACAAATAGGTCACCGAGCTTGCCGTTGAGGAAGGTGGTTAATTCTTTAATTGATGTTACGGGGATAGGATCAACCTTGTGGAATTTGTCCATCAATCGCGCAGCACCAATTTCAAAACTTTGCTTCCAAAGTATTTCGTCATTATTGGCGATAATAAACTCCACGCTGCCGCCGCCGATGTCGATAATAAGCGCATTATCTTCGTTAAGCACGCCGCTGGCGTCAATCCCGTGGTAAATATATGCAGCTTCCTGATCGCCGGTGATTAAGTCGATCACAATACCGGTTTGCTGCATTACGGTGGCAATAAAATCCTGCCCGTTACCTGCGCTGCGGATAGCTGAAGTGGCGATGGCTTTTATCTCGTCAACCTGATGCTCATCTATCAGTTTTTTGAAGTTTTGCATGGTGTCAATGCCACGCTCAAAGGCGGCAGGCAGGATAATACCCCTGTTAATACCACCTTCGCCAAGCTTAACGGCGGCGGTTTCGCGCAGCACTTCGGTAAAAGTATCACCCAGTTTTTCGCCTATCAATAAATGGAAGGTGTTGGTGCCCAGGTCCATCACCGCTACGCGTTTTTGCTTGCTCATCGGGTGCTAAAATAAAAAATCCCTGCAAGAAAGGCCTCACAGGGATATAATTATGATATGGTTAAGAAATTACTCTTTATAAAAGAACCATTTGGCTAACTCTTTAAAGCTTGCTTTTTTGCCATACATTAACACACCCACGCGATATATGCGAGCCGCAACATAAGTGGTGAACACGAAGCCGATGACCATTGAGAGCATTGATAAACCCAATTGCCAATTAGGCACACCGCCAAATGGAACGCGGATCATCATGGCAACTGGTGCCGTAAACGGTATCATCGACAACCAAACCGCCAGCGGACTATCAGGCGCACGGAAAAGCACCGTAACTGATAATAAATAGGTGAATAGAAGTGGTAAGGTAATAGGAAACATAAACTGCTGTGTTTCCGTCTCGCTATCCACCGCAGAGCCCACCGCTGCAAACAATGCACTGTACAGCAGGTAGCCGCTTAAGAAATAGAACATGAAGCAGAATAGGATATACCCAAACGGAATATGCTGTAACGTTTGCAAAGCACCCATAATACCGCCGCTTGCGTTATTGCCCATTGTTTTTGTGACAATGATAGATAGAATGATCCAGGCGCCAAATTGGGTTAAGCCAACCAGTCCCACGCCAATGATCTTGCCCAGCATCAGCTGAAAAGGCTTCACTGATGAAATAATGACTTCTATAATACGGCTCGTTTTTTCTTCGATAACACCGCGCATTACCTGTGCGCCATAAATAAACAGCGACATATAGATCAAAATGGCACAAGCTACGCCCACGCCCATACTGGTACCTACATCTGCATCCTTGGTGCCGGCATCGGTAACTTCCAAAGCGCTAACAGAAACTTTGTTTTTCTTGGCCTTATTAAGCAATGCGGTATCGATATGATTGGCCAGCATTGTATTGGTTGATGCAATCTCGTTCATCTGGTTTTCTACCTCGCCGGTAAGGGCGAAAGACGGTTTCTTTTTAGAGAGGAACTGAACCGGCTTGTGCGAGTAATCCTTAGATATCACGAGGATAGAAAGGTCTTCATTATCATTCAAACCTTTTTTTGCATTCTCTAAAGTTTCATCGGTAGGAATAAACTGTATGTTTTTAGCATTCTTTAATTTGCCTTCAAAAAGGTGGCTTTTATCTATCACCTTAACGGTTTGTGGCTTACTAACCTGGTCGCTGTCTTTAGCAACGTAGGCAATCAGCTTGGTCATGCCGGCAATAAGCAACGGAACCACCAACATCATCACTAAAAAAGCTCTTTTGCGTACCCGTGTAAGGTATTCGCGCTGTATAATCAGTAAAACTTTTTTCATGACTTTAGACGGTTAGGTTTACTTTTTCAATAAATATTTCATGCATGGTAGGGATTACCTCTTGCAGCATATTGATGCGGGCTTTTGGCAGCAGATATTGTAAAACATCATTGGCTGAGCCACCCTTCAGTTTTATTTTAATGATATGGCTATCGTCGTCGCCATCGACTTCAGTAACCACATCAAAAGGCTGCACGCCATCAAATGCCAGTTTATCGCCTGCGTACTCGATAAGATAAGTCTCGTTTTTGTATGAATTACGGATATGCTTAACCCTGCCATCCAATATTTTGTGCGATTTATGGATAAGGGCGATAGAGTTGCAAAGCTCCTCAACAGATTCCATGCGGTGGGTAGAGAATAGTATGGTAGCGCCTTGTTTGTTTAGCTCCAGTATCTCGTTTTTGATAAGCTCGGCATTAACGGGATCAAAACCGCTAAAGGGTTCATCAAGGATGATCAGATCAGGCTCGTGTAAAACCGTTGCCACAAACTGAGCTTTTTGCTGCATTCCTTTTGATAGCTCTTCTATTTTCTTTTTCCACCAGCTTTCCATGCCCAGTTTCTCAAACCAGAATTTTAATCTTGTAGTTGCATCGGCACGGCTTAAGCCTTTCAAACGCGCCAGGTAGATCATTTGCTCACCGATCTCCATTTTCTTATAAAGTCCGCGTTCTTCGGGCAGGTAGCCAATACGTTCTATGTGAGATTGATTAAGACGTTCGCCTTTGAAATAAACCTCGCCCGAGTCTGGGGCAGTTATCTGATTGATGATGCGGATAAGTGATGTTTTGCCAGCGCCGTTTGGGCCAAGCAAACCGAAGATCTTTCCGCTTTCAACCTCAAGGCTTACATCATCTAAAGCGCGGTGCCCCGCATATTCTTTAACAATGTTATGTATACTAAGCATGAGTGAGTGTGGGTTTTTTGCTCAAATTAGATAAATGCCGCTAAACATTGTTACATTTTTTT
>JAESTD010000227.1 GCA_016763755.1 Mucilaginibacter sp. | reverse complement strand
TTGATACTATCTGTTTACGTACCTCTGTAAACCTTGAAGAACCAAGTCGTTCAGTATTGAAGTGAGACTTAACCTCACCATATTCTACGCTAGAGGTAAATAAAGACTTTAATACCTGATTCGCGAACTTTTCTCCGTTATCTTTCGCGTCACCATATACGTTATCCTCTAAGCGATCTTCAGTTACCTCAGTTAAGCTTCTTTTAATGGATATAAGAATATCGGGATGTATGAAAGGTTTTAAGCTCATAATCGAAATGGTTAAACTTCTATACAGAATTGATGATTAAGGTTTCTGAGTTTCATTCTAAGCTTGACATTCAAGTATAGAAAAAATTCCCTATTCTAAAAGAGGATTAAATCGAAATATAATTGGAGGTATCCGTTCCGAAACGTCAACGTGTACCGACCTTGATTTTGTTGCCATGCAATGTCGTTCCAAGCTTCGAAACTTATATCACAGGCTGAAAGACTATTTGCCTGAGCACCGAATGTATTGTTTAGTTTGTTGATTAAGTTCGCAACTTCTAGCGTATTAATTGTACGGTTGTTTGTTGGTTTATCTTTGCTCAACATAATTGTTATGGCTTGGGTTTCCGTCCAGTGAATAACGTAAACCTTATTAAAGTAATCAAACAAAAAGTGTTTCAATAAGTATGTCTGTGATACACTTTGTTCTTCTTCTGTTAAAAGATAATCATCGGATTCTAATATTTCTTGCCATAGATGCAAGTGTTGTCGAATGTCTTTGTAATAAAGGTAGTCAGAATAATACTCAATGAACTCACTCGGACTGTACACCATAGTGTTAATATTAAGTTTCTTGTAGACCTCTCTGACCTTTCTGAGGGACCTGGTATCGTTTGTAATATATATATCGCCCATCGATGCAAATGCAGCATGATATCCATCGTCAAGTGTGTTGCGCATAGTGCTCTTAGATTTATGACTCACTCTGATGTTGTCCTCTTGAAATCCATGCATATCGAGTATCATGTAGTCGTTGCTAATATCCTGAAACCATTGGGGAGCAATATGAATTGGCATCATATGCACTTGAAGTTTAAAATCTGTTTCTTTCTCAAGTTTCGAATACCGTCGTTTGATTTCTTTAAACGGGTCTTTGTTTTCGTAAAGCTGGTTAGGCTTTATCCCTAACGGATGCTGAACATTATTTCGTAGTGTTTTGTAGGCATCCGTATTCATAAAGTTTTTTACCTGCTGCCAACCAGCGTTTAACAGGTCACCCAGGGTTGAATGTTCGTTAAGAGTTGGATATAATTGCTGCATTGCTTCTCGACTCTTAACATTCTGAAAAGCCTGTATTACAACCTGTGGCATTGGTTGTGTTAAGTAATCATCCAATAACGTTTGATTTAGAGAGTCATGGACAGCTTGGTTTGCTATAATATTAGACAGCGTTTGACTATCCATCAGCTGTGTGAAGTCTAATTGTTGTTCGAAAAGTGCCTTAGGATTATAACCTCGAATCTGTATGTTACCATCAGAATTATATGCACATGATTCGCTAGTTATTTCGCCAATGTAAGTAAGGTCGCTTGCGATTAGCTCTGATTGCCGCACGCTTTCGTCATAACTTGCTAAAACATCAGTAATGTGGCTAGTAGAATAATATAACATGAACTGTTTTTTGTTAGAAATGGCTCTCTCAAGTTCGGGGAATTTGCCCTGCTTCATTTGTGACATAACACTCCAGTCGATGTATACTTTGATCATATAAAATACTTTGACTAAGATAAGAAATAGAATTGCGATGCGAGTCTCTGCGAGTTAACGCAAAAGGTCTGTGAAGGGAGAGCCGTAAGGCGGCTTCACAGAATGCTTCACAAAGTCTTGGCGCTGCGGTTGCCGATGAGGCTGTGAGTTGGCTATGCAAGCGCCGTGACAAGACTGAAGCCTTTTGCGTAGGCGCAGGCGAGCCTAAAGTGGAAACTGATTGAATTAAATTGTATTGAGGGAAGTGAAATGCTATTTAAGGCAAGAAAAGTTTCGTGAAGTTGCGACTTTCCGAAAGTCAAACCGCATGACAAGCCGGCAACAGCCGGTTAAGCAGAGATGTGCTCGTAGAGCTTATTGATGCTTAACGAAGCTTGGCGTGATGGTTTGATGAGGTTAGAGCAACGTAACACCGAGGGACCTGGTGTGTGGATGGCCCGAAGCGCGAAGAACAGATTAATTCATTCCCTCTTATCAACTCCTGAGCGAATGAATAAATATGGTTCTGGGTGCTAAAATGTGTAAGTTGGGTATTGAACAAGTAATGATTTTCAGTTACATTAGGCAGTCTAAACCATGTTATGAAGATCTACACTTACATCATGCATTCGCTACACTACTAACCTCTTGTTCTAAACCAAGCTCACAACCGAAGCCAATTGAACCAGATGACCCAAACTCAGTAACAATTGATGGAACGAAATACCCTGTTATTAAATATGGTAATCAAAGATGGACTGTGGTAAATTATAATGGCAGTGGTGGAGCTAATTACAATGATAGTCCGAGTAACGACCCGAAGTACGGCAAACTTTATACCCACAATGAGGCTTTAGCTATCAAACTACCGAATGGGTGGCGTTTGCCCACAACTAACGACTACCAAATTTTGATAACCCCTTACCAATCTAATATCAAAGATTTGATGTCGAAGACTGGTTGGATTGAAAAACTTGGAACCAACGAGTTGGGGTTTAATGTTTTTCCAGTGGGTTACAAGTTTGCCTTCGAATATATTTATGACCATGTAGGATATGAGTCTTCTTTCCTTACAACGTCATTCAATGAAGAGGGGACACACAGGGGCTTCTTCAATTTTATATCATACAGTGGAACAGCGGGTGCAGGTATATTTTACGTGCCGAAGAATGATGATCAAGATCGAGCTTCAATACGCTTCGTCAAAGATGAATGATGATCACTCGGCTATCTCAATGACTAGCATAGACCGTTTACCTTCAATGGTACTTTTAACTTTATAACGAGCTGGCAAAAATGTCGGGTTCGCTTCTGCAACTGCTCGGCCATAAGCATGATCTCTCTTAGACTCCTCTAGCAACCAAAGAGGGTAAGGGTAGTGTGAGCTTATGAATCAATGGGGATTTTTCTTTTTGCACATTAACTCAATGTTGAAAATGCAGTAATGGATTTAGAGGCTTTTCCTGGGTATAGAAACCCTACTCTTAAGCATTTTACCTTGAGTATCGCTTATGATTTTAGGGTTGTTGAGAACATGTTTAAATCCAGTAAATTTTTCTGATTTGTTATTTTCAGCAGCGTGGATTGGCTCTTACTAAGCTGTTTTACAGATTGTTAAGATATTTATCAGATTCAACTAATGCGAATGTCATGATAATGATTGTGGACAACTTATAGGTCATGTTTAAAACTCGGACTATCTCGCAATAGCTTATACCCTTATCTTTGGATTACAACATCGCAGAAAGCCCTAAGCTAGCGCTGTTGAGTAAGAAAAGGGAGCTCTCCGATTTAAAGGAGTTATCCGATAAGAGATGAAACAGTATCAGGATCGAACTTGATATAAGACGGTTAAAATCCGTCCGGCCCTTCCTAAGACCTCGAGACTCGCACTCTCGGGGTTTTTTGTTTCATCAAAGCTACACTAGCTCAATCGTTAAACCAAGATTTATTTGTTCCTTTTGTAAACAAGTGTCTTTCGAGGTGACATTAGTATGACAATTGAGGGCCTTGATGTTTATAAGTTTTAGCATGTTTTAATTATGGGATAAGAGTATACCTAATCATCGCTTTGACATCACTAATCAAGTGTTAGTAGCTAAATGTTTGATGCCTTTGTAAACGTAGTACATTGCAGTCCACCCGATAACATCTATTACTGCTCCTTGCAATCCAATTTCAATTACTAACCATAAGAAGAACAGGCCAGCGAGTACCCATTTGATTACCTTCCATCTAAAGAAAAACTTAGATGTTTTGGTAGAAAAGAACAACGACACAGAAACGCAGTTTAGAAGCTGCATTCAAGGTGATTGAGACTCCGATATTCTCCACTCAAACACAAAATACCCCTCATAATCAAGTATTTGCAAAGTTATCAGGCGATTACGCGAAATTTTCCTATTTTAAAACGCATGACTATTGAATTACTTAAAATTCCAATCTTCACGTGTTCAGAGCGCCCACTTTACAACTGATACTGTGCTCAACTGTTAGATCGTTAACGCAGGAAAACATCCCGCTATGTATCAGGTTATTGCGATTATGGATGACAAGCCTTTAGAAACGGCCTATTTGATCGATGATCAGGATATTGACCGGCAGATCTCTTCGCTATTATTGAAAAAAATCAATAAACGATTGACCATTTACCCCATCGGCAGTGCCAGGGCAGCCCTCGAAAAACTGCGTTTGAGCTCCGTGCAGGACCCTGATCTGTTACCGGATTTTATCTTTTTGGATATTGATATGCCGGAAATGAATGGCTGGGAATTCCTTTCCGCCTACCAGGAGCTGGACATTGGCCGATACAAACCCGTCAAAATATTTGTGCTGTCAGGTTTGTTTGGCAAAGAAGACATTCCCGACGCTATTCCCGCACATCTTGTCAAAGCTGTAATCAGTAAACCGCTAAGCCTCGATCATATACGCGACATATTTGGCCATTCCCGTTAAAAGATAACTCACTGAATGAAAAATTCCCAATATGGATAGTTTAAAAGATAGTGGAATTCTCCTCAGATTATCCCGTGGCATCAACCAGGGGAGGGCACTAAGCATCATGGGGCCAAGCCTGTTTTATGGATGCCATTATTTAGTGGAATAAAATCTTTTTTTTATGATCAGTAGATCTTAAAAGCGAAGAATTTTTGTTAAATTCGGATAGAGACCTTTTCTTTGAAAATCACGGTCTTTAATCCGAACTGCTTAACCTGCCTGATCATGAAAATTTTGAAACCTAATTTGAACCCTGAAACACCCATCATTGCCATTGCTGCAAAGATCCGGGTCATCCGCCAACAAAAAGGACTTAGCAAAATATTTATGGCAAAGTCTTTAGACATATCGGTAAAGCAATACGCAAAACTTGAATCCGGGCAGACGGTATTATGGCTTGGGCGGATGTTTGCCATCTGCGAATTACCGGATATAGTACCAATGGAACTTTTAGATGCCGGTTTAAATGTGACCGACCAGCAATAATGATTTAGAAAAATCTTTCATAAAAGGATACCGTTCACCCCTGCAGATATCAACACAGGTGCTGACGCTGTTGAAGCAATTTCTGCCTAGGGACAATCAACGATGTCAACATATCGCAAATCAAATTATCGGCAGTGTTTGCGATTTACTGCCAAGAATTTGAAAACACGTACAACGATCATTGGCAGGTTGGGCTAAAGTTGGTATAAAAGCCTTGGGGCACATTCACATCTGTTAATTAAGTGCCCTCCAGGCGTTTTAAGCGGCCGTTATCCAGTAAGAATACTTCCCCATCGTAACAGATCTGGATATCGGTAAACGTGTGCCCGGCAGCGGGGACATGCGTTACCGCGGTCGTATCCCGCGGGGCGATCGCTTCCAAAGCGGCAGCGTTATCAGGGTTTACATCCGTGTTTTTACAGGCAACGATGCAGCTGACGATCAGCGTGATTAACGCGGCATTTTGAAAATAGCTATTTTTCAAAATTCATAGGTTGATAAGTAAAACAATCGTTATTTACCTCAGAATAAGTTTTCTGACTGTTTCGTTATTATCAGTAAAGTACAAGGTGCTTTCATCCTTAGACAATGCTATATAGTTTGCAGAAACATAAGCCTTGTTGCCTACCCCATCCGGAGAAGAGAAACTTCCGTTGAGCCCAACCAGCTTCGTTAATTTGTTATTAGAAATACTTACTATATCACCTCCCTGAGCTACCAGGTACAATGTCCTGCTATCTTTAGTTGCAACAAGGTCATTTATCCCTTTTAAGGAAATGTCACGGTAGATACGCGTGAAGACGCCGCTTTGAGTAAGCTTATAGATATTTTTACGTCCAATGACGATATACTTTACACCATTATTACCACAGTACAAGCTTGTAATCGCCGAGAACTCTCTACTTTCTGTATTTAATGAATCCAATGGAGGAGTATATGGATGCTGACCTACAATGCCGTTCACGATCTCTGCACTTTCAGTAAACCCTTGCTGCAAACCCTGGTGCCCAGTCACGTAACGGTATCCGCATATTTGTAAATAATTACTAAATGGGTCTTTTGCTATATTATAATAATTGTAAGTGTAGTAATTTACTTGACTCTTAGGCGTTAGCAGCTCACCTGAAGGTTTTAATATCCACAGTTTATGCAAGGAATCAGGAGTGATAGCCTGATTAGCTAAAACGTTCATCGTTCCATCCTTGGACAGAAGAACTCTTTCGGGATAAGTAAGTTTTTGCCCGTCACTTGCAGAGGGAAATTTTACTGTTGACACTGTACCATCAGGAGTAATCTTACGTATCGCATTATTAAAAACATCTGCAACATATAAGTCACCATTTTCAGCGATATCTATTCCATGTGGAAATTCAAATCTCGCTTGCTGACCTTGGCCATCTGCAAATCCTTGAGTATTTTCAGACCTGCAATGGTGATCACCGATAACCGGGGAAGTCCCGTACTCGTGCTCAATGTGGCAGATGCATCATTGTTTTGCCGTAAAGGCTGTTCGCTTTTCTTGCAAGCTCCAAGTATTATCAAAGAAGACAGAAGCAGTGTTTGTAGTGGTTTTTTCATGGTAGTAAAGGTGGGTTTAAAAATGATTGGTTACTCAAATTTACCTTTAAGGAAAGTAACTCTACTACACAAAATAAGAACAACAGTTGACTGTCAAGTTTTTACCATTTGGGACCAATGTATTGAAATTGTTGTTCAATGGATTAATTCAGTAATATAGAGATTTTTACTTTTTTTCCCCATTTTTCAGAAAACCGGCGTTCCATACAAAACCGAAACAAGACAAATAATGGTACCGATATTTTCGAATCAAAGTTCAATTTGCCCTCGCAAGTAACAAACAAATAGAAACAAAAGACATCATCTCAGCGAGCACGAACCGGCAGCAAACCAAAGGCTTTAGCAAAAACAACAGACCCTCATCATCATTAGCGGATCTCGACAAAAATCCCGGCAGGTTAAAGCATCTTCTCTTTTCTAGCCGCAGGCAGCTCAATATTTTCGGGACCAAATGGCAGAATTTCTACACTGGCTTTCAGGATCCGAGTAAGCGCTGGTAGGAGAGGGGCGGTTGTTTACCGATATATTAGGTGTAGCTGGCTTTCCATTTCACCCACTTGATCCCTGTCGTTACTTAGAACGTATTTTTTTTTGCCAAGCTAATATCGCCGACATTACAGAACCGTTTCTGTTGTGATCGTGACATTCTAAAGAGGCCTGTAGCAATATTATCCATGTAAATTTGATATTTGTCCATTTTTTTTTGCTTGAATTGCCTCTAAGTTTAACAACCGTTAATACCCAGCTCGTGCTTAACGGATAAACTAATTATAAACACTTACAAAAAAATCATGCAAAAGCTTACTCAAAAAGCCTTAATGGCGTTTTGCGTGGTATTGCTGGCGATATGTTTATCGCCGGGTGCCTACGCGCAAAATCTCAGCGTTACCGGCCAGGTAACTGGCAAGGACGATGGCTTAACCGTACCTGGTGTCACCGTTTCTGTTAAAGGTACAACCCAGGGTGTTATTACCGATGCTTACGGTAAGTTCGCCCTTAATGCTCCGCAAGGCGCTACATTGATATTTTCTGCGGTTGGTTATGAACGGATGGAAACGGCTGCTACGGCTTCGCCAATGAACATTGTTTTGATATCCGCCAACAACAACCTTACTGAGGTTACTGTGGTGGGCGTGACCATCAAAAAACGGGACCTGACCGGCTCCATAGGCAGCGTTAGCGAAAAAACGATCAGAGAGCGCCCGACAACCAATGTAAACCAGGCTATACAGGGCCGCGTTTCTGGTGTATTAGTGCAAAATAATGATCCAAGGCCGGGCGGTTCGTCATCAATCAAGATCAGGGGTAATAATTCTATCCAGTTTGGATCAAACCCCATCTATGTTGTTGACGGTTTGGTAATTGATGGCAACTTTAACACCATTAACCCGGATGACATTGCCAGTATTGACATACTCAAGGATGCATCAGCTACGGCACTTTACGGTTCGCGTGGTGCGAATGGTGTAGTATTGGTGACCACCAAAAAGGCAAAAAAAGGCGAAGGGAAGATCGACTATAATGCCTGGGTAGGTGTACAATCGTTTACCAAGAATATCCCGTACTTAAACGCACAGCAAATTGTTGACCTAAGGCTTGATGCTTACGCTAACCGGTATGTGGACGAAAATCCCGGAGCTGACCGTAATGCTTACGTACAATCTTTACTTAATCCTGCGGGCTCTGCTGCCTTTGGTGCAGATGAACTGAAGGTTTACAACGCCGGCCAAAGCTACAACTGGCTGAAAGAAATCCGCCAAAAAGGTGTGCAGCAAAATCATACGCTAAGTTTTTCTAAAGGTAGCGATGACGGCTCATCAGTATACATCAGTTTTAACTATACCGATCAGAAAGGTTTGCTTAAAACATCAAACTACAAAAGGTTTGGCGGCCAGATAAATCTCGATCAAAAAATAAAGCCCTGGTTCAAGGTGGGTACCAACACCAACTTTACGCGTACCGAGGAACGTTATATTGATGGCGGCGTATTCAATATCGCATCTAACGCTAATCCATTGCTCGCAATCAATGACAGCATACCCTACTTAAGCTGGAAAGGCATCCAAAGCCAGGACCTTTACAACCCTTTGCGCAGCCTTCGTATCGATGGGCAGGGCAACCAAAACCGTTTGCTGACGACTAACTATGCAGTAGTAACACCAACGCCCGGATTAAATATCCGTTCAGGATTCTCGGTCGAGGCGCGTAACCAGAACTACTTTAATTACATCCCGCGAGATTTGGGACAATCTTTACGTAACTCGACGCAGGGAAGCGCCACCCACAAGAAAGAGAACTGGTTGAACTGGCAATGGGACAACTCGGTATCCTATGAGAAAACCTACGGTAAGCACAACTTCTCGGGCCTGGTAAGTTTTGGTCTCACCAAAAACGATTATGACTACAATCAGGTTGATGCCTGGGGATTTGCAACAGATGACTTCTCTTACAAATACCTTGGCGGTGCGTTTCTTAAAGATAAGTTTGTTTTAGGGTCTGATTTTGTGACCAATACCCTGGTAAGTTACGTGGCCCGCTTTAATTACAGCTATGACGGCAAGTATTTCGCTACGTTAACAGGCCGTTATGATGGCTCATCACGCTTTGGCAATGGCAATAAATGGGGTTTATTCCCATCACTTGCGTTAGCATATGACATCGCCCGTGAAGACTTCATAAAAGGCTCAAAACTAAGTACCTTCAAAGTACGTGCAGGCTACGGTATTGCAGGTAACCAAAACATACCAAACTTTGCCTACCGCTCGCTTTACAGGCCAACGTTTACCAACGGCTCAGTTACTTATGTATCAGACGGCCGCCTGGGTAACCCTAATCTGCGCTGGGAAAAACAAAAACAACTTAACCTTGGCTTAGACCTTGGCGTAATGGATAACCGCATCACCATGAGTGCCGATTACTTCATCATCCATAATGATGACCTGTTGATGCAGCGTACACTATCGTCAACCACAGGTTTCAGTAACCGGATAGATAACGTGGGTTCACTGTTGAATAAAGGTGTCGAAGTAAATATCAGCGCACAGATCATCAGGGACAAAGATCTCCAATGGAGTGTTAGTGGCAATATTTCTTCATACCGTAACCGCATTACCAAATTATACGGTAACGTAGATGCGATCTACAACTATGGCGGCTTCACCGGTGTTGAGATCCAGCGCGAAGGCAACCTTTTCCTCGGTAAATCACTTAACTCAATCTACACCTACAAATTTGAGAAAATAGCGCAAGAGTCAGACATGGCACGCACTTCTCAGATAGACTACGGCGGCCGAACCATTCGCCCCGGTGATATCATCCCGGTAGATATCAACGGTGATAAAAAAATAGATGATGCCGACCGTATTGTCGTAGGCAATACCGACCCTAAATTCTATGGTGGTTTTGCAACAGACCTTAACTATAAAAACTTTGGTTTTAATGCCGTATTCAATTACAATGTAGGAGGTAAGCGCGTCAATTATCTGTACGAGAGCCTGCTGGGCGGCACAGGCGAATATGCAGCCCAAACAGACGAGTTAAACCGCTGGACACCTACCAATACCAACACCAACATTCCAAGAGCATACCGCGGCTCAGGCCGTTACGGACCCGGGGAAACTGATTACTCCGTACAGAGCGCTGCATACCTGAGATTGTCTGCGGTTACCTTATCATACCAGTTCACCGGAGATTTTATGAAGAAAGCCAAACTGAATAACCTGCGCTTTTACCTGACAGGCAGCAACCTGTTCACGGCTACCGGCTACAAAGGTTATGACCCGGAGGGCGGCGACTCGTACCCGACGGCCAGGATGGTCGTAGCAGGCGTTAATGTTGGATTTTAAGATGATAACCATGAATAATAAATACCTAATCATATTGATGGCATTGGCAACCGTGCTATCGGGCTCATGCAAGAAATTTGTTGAACAAGAGCCACAAACTGCCCTTACCGAAGAGCAGGTTTTCAGTAAGCTAGACAATATTGAGCCGCTGTTATTGGGCCTTTACACCAGCTGGCGCAACACGCGTAAAGACCGCGGCGGATTTATGTTCACCCTTGGTAGCGATGAGGCACAACAAGGCGCCTACCAGGTGCAAACCGATGACCGCCAGGCCGGTCTTGACCGTTACAACGGCTTTTTAACGGCTAGCAACACCGCCCTTGCCCAGCAATGGGATAGCCGATGGCCGGTGATTTCTGCCGCCGCTCGTATCATCTACTCGCTTGGCCTCAACAAGGAAGAGGGCACACGTAAGAACACGATCCTCGGGGAGGCAAGTTTTATAAGAGCAGCCTTGGATTTCGAAGTGTCGCAATACTGGGGCGAGATCCCGTTGATAGACCAGGCTAAGTTCACAGAATATGGTACCCGTCGCCAGGCATTGCCGTTGGTTTATCAAACCATCATATCCGATCTTGAAACAGCTATTAAATTTTTGCCGGATGCACAGTCTGATAAGCGCCGAGCAACAAAAGGTGCTGCCATAGCGTTGTTGGGCAAGGTTTATCTGTACGCCCCGGAAGCATCTGGCTTGCGCGATTACGCCAAAGCCCGCGACCAGTTCAAGCAGCTTGTTGACGGTGGCAGATACCAGCTGGTAGCTAACTACGGTGACCTGTGGGACCCGGCAAAACCAAACAGTGCCGAATCCATCTATGAGTTTCAGTTCAACAATACCTATCCGGACAATAACCAAACGCAATGGCAGATGGGTTCGCGCTCCCTGGCTGATATTGATCAATATTGCTATTTCGGTGGTTACGACCTGATGGTGCCTACCAACTATTGTTACGCTGATGTAAGCGCCGGTGGCATCTGGGAAACCGGCGACCAAAGGAAAGCGGCGAGTATCCGTTATGATTTTACTTACAAAGGTAAAACGCCGGTGCTAAACCCAAGCTTCGGCGGCGATGAGCTTGATCCGCACGTTAAAAAATATGAAGATCCCCGTACTGACGGCACATTAAGTTTCTGGCTATCGGGTAAGAACATCATCTACATGCGTTATGCGGATATATTGCTTTGCTATGCTGAAACCCTGAACGAGACAGGCGCTACTGTGCAGGCTGTTGACCTGGTGAACACGGTGCGCAGGCGTGCATGGGGTGGAACTTTACCAACTGAAGCTGCCTGGAACCAGGGGATGTCGGCTACGGAGTTCCGTACCCGCATTTTAGATGAGCGGATGCGGGAGCTTTGCTTTGAGGGATGGAGACGTATGGATTTGATACGCACGGGTAAGCTTGTTGACCTTGTTAGGCAACGCAATAAGTGGGCAAAGCAATCGGGAACCATCCAGCCGTTCCATAATCGCTACCCTATACCATTGCAGGAAATAAAACAAAACGAGGATATCAGCGAAACAGACCAAAACCCGGGATATTCCAACAACTAAACCATATCGCAAACAACCATGCAAACGTCACTGAACCAAATATACCTATCGTTCAGTGGCGTTTAAGATGTTATCGCTATTCAATTTAACTATGAAAAACAACAAGATTCTACGCTTGTCGGGTTTAGTGAGCATTTGGCTGCTGGCTGTCAATACAAATTGCAGTGCGCAGTCCAGTGCGCTCTACCTGGAGTCTCCTGATCATCAAAACAAGATCATCCTTTCCTTAGATCAAGCCGGGGCACTTTCCTACAAAGTTGCGCGTGCCAATAAAACAATGATTGAGAACTCGCCACTCGGACTTGTCCGTAACGATCAGGATTTTACTTCGGGATTAACTGTTGCCAAAGTCTCAGCAGTAAAGAACAGCCGGGAGCGCTACGAGCTAAAAGTCGCCAACAACAAAACCGTAGACCACCTGCTGAGCAAAAAGAGCATCACCTTTAAAAATAAAAAGGGTGCCTTCCTGATACTTGATCTGGCTGCGGGCCAGGAAGGTGTGGCCTTTCGCTACCGCTTCACGGGAGATGATAAGCAAACGCATACGATTCAAAAAGAGCTAACTGGCTTCCACATCGAAAGAAGCGCAAAAGGCTGGCTGCAGCCCTATAATAAAGCCGGCAAATACACGCCGGGATACGAGGATTTCTACGTTAACGTCACTTCCGGTGATTCTATTAGTGGTGCACGCAACGAATCTGTAGGTTGGTGTATGCCTGCACTATTTAATGTTAATAGCAAAAAGAATTGGGTACTGATTGCAGAATCGGGCACTGATGGTGCTTACCCGGGTTGCCATTTACAACCTGATAGCAAAGACGGCCTTTACAAGATCGCATTTGCCAAAGGCGATGAAAAATACACACTGCCCTTATCTGCAAAAGAAAACGCCTACCCAGAATATACCCTGCCCTGGACCATGCCATGGCGGACCATTGTTATTGGCGATAACGCGGGCGACATTCTCCTATCTACCCTGATAACCGACCTTGCCCCTGCTTCAAAAATTGAGGATACCTCATGGATCGAATCCGGCAAGGCAGCATGGGCATGGTGGTCACACCCGGATGAACATTCGCCGGAGATTTACAACGAGTTTACAGACTTATCTGCTGAATTTGGTTTTAAATATACGTTGTTTGATGCCGGCTGGGAAACTGCCGATAAGCAAGGCAAGATCATAGCACATGCCGCAGCCAAAGGGGTAAAGCCGTTGGTTTGGGGCTATTCCTCAGCATATTTTGATCCCATAAAACGCAAGCAGCGTTTCCATGAATTGGCAGAGATGGGTGTTAAAGGCGTTAAGATAGATTTCTGGTGCTCAGACAGGCAGGAAGTAATGGCGGCACTGCAATCCGTTTTTGAGGATGCCGCAAAGGAGCATTTATTGGTTAACCTGCACGGCACTACGGCGCCAAGAGGTTGGCACCGCACCTGGCCAAACTTTGTTACCGCAGAAGCTATCCTCGGTGCAGAAAGCTATTTTTACGAGGAGAAATTCCCGGGGAAAGCAGCGGAACAAAACACTGTGTTACCTTTCACCAGAAACGTAGCCGGTCCTGCTGATTATACGCCGTTTGCACTAACCATGAGAAAGTTCCAGCGATTGAATACCGGTACGCATGAACTGGCCATGTCGATGATCTATACATCTGGCATCATCCATTTCGCCGACTCAAAAGAGGTATTTGAATCACTCCCTGCCGAGGTCAAAAACCTTTTCAAAGAGATGCCTGCCACTTGGGATAAAACCAGATATATTGTAGCTGAGCCGGGCAGATCTATCGTGCTATCAAGGCAAAAGGATGATCTTTCCTACATCATCGGCATCAATGGCACCAATGGCGATCTACCCGTTAAAATAGACCTGAATAAATATGAAAAAGGCTATTCAAAATTCAGGCTGATAGCTGAAGGCGAAGACAAGATGATGAGCTTTAAAGTTAATACTTATCCTATAGTTTCTAACTGGGCACACACATTACCTGCTAAAGGAGGGTTTATTATCCAATTCGTTAAATAACAATTTTCAGAAAAGTAAGCGGCGCTATGTTTTCATAGCGCCGCTTACTTATTGTAACTGTATCTCTACCGGCTTTGCCAATTCATTTTTAAAACCTACCAAACAAATGTTCCTACTGCACCGGTGTCAAGCGAACATAACGCCGCTCGATCACCTTGTTTGATGTTAAAAATTGCTTTGTTTTTACCATTGTTGATCACGATCAGTACCTTCCTGCCCTGCGGCGTTCTGAAAGCCACGTTAACCAGATCACCGTTAATGTTTGATGCAATGCGGACAGAGCCCGCAGGCACAAACTTTGAAGCATGGCCGATGATGTAATAGGCTACATTACGGGTAATGCTTTTCTCTACCGTGATGGCGCCTAAACACTCGGTACAGCCGCCCGGTGTATGCGGTTCGTATTTGGAATCAGCCGCCAAGTTCCACTCCAGCACGGTGCGGGCCCAGTTACGGGTAGCACCAATGATGAGGTTATTAATATGCCAGTTCAAATTCTCGGTAAATTTGCCCGGTGCCCCCACCCATTGCTCGGTAAAGTAAAGGTTCTTGTCCGGGTAAGCGTTGTGTACCTCGTTAAGCGCCTCGATCTTTCCGCCGTACAGGTGGAAAGCCGAGCCATCCACGTATTGACTTGCTTCCGGGTCTTTCAGGATATCCATAGGATAATCGGGCCTGTCCGCATTGTGATCATAAAGGACGATCTTGGTTTTGATATTCGCGGCTTTAAAAGCCGGCCCCACGCTTTTTTTGATGAATGCGGCTTGTTCTGCAGCCTCCATTACCAAACTCGGGTTGTTCTTGGGGTTAAGCGGCTCGTTCTGCAAAGTAAGCGCATCAATGGTAATGCCTTTTGCTTTCATGGAACGGATATACTTGACCAGGTATTGCGCATAAACGTCATAGCAATCCTCCTTCAGCTTACCGCCTTTTGATAATGCATTGGTTTTCATCCAGGATGGAGCCGTCCAGGGGCTGCCTAAAATTTTGAGGTGCGGATTGATTTTGAGGATATCCTGCAATAAAGCGATCACACCGGCATCCTTCTCCAGGCTAAAATGAGCCAGTTGTGGGTCGGTTTGGCCGGCAGGCATATCATCGTAGGTAAACACATCAGCATTAAGGTCTGATGCGCCTACACTGATACGCAGGTAGCTTATACCGATACCATTACCTGTGGTACGGAACATTTCATCCAGCAGGTGGCTCTTTTCTGCAGCGGGCAGTTTGTTGATCAACTCTGCGCTGCCACCTGTTAAAGTAAAGCCGAAGCCATCCATTTGCTGGTATACCTGCTTATCGTTAACCGTGATAACAGTGTACTTTGCGTTAACCTTTCCAAAGGCTGGTTGCGCTTTCTGTTTCTGCAAAGCGGTTGAGCCATCGGCCTGTGTAACCCATGAGGAAACTTTAGACTTAGTTTGGGCATTTGTCAGGGTGCTGCCCATGGCGCTGATAACCAAAGCACCTAGCATTATTTTTCTTAACATGTTTATTTATTGGTAGATAAATGTAAAATAAAAAGGCGACCCAGTGGCCGCCTTTTTTATCAATAACCAGGGTTTTGCGTTAATGCCGGATTACGGTTCCTTTCGGTTTGCGGGATAGGCAGCAATTCCTTTTCCTTGGTCATGTTATAGTTTACCTTTTGGCCGGTAACCAAGTTCACTTCGTTTAAGGCATTCATAACCGTTTCAGCACGGCCGTAGCGTACAAGATCGTCCCAGCGCTGGCCTTCTTGTGCCAGTTCCAGGCGGCGTTCTTTTTCCACAGCAAGCGTCATCTCTGCTTGGGTCGAAGCTGTTGTATTCGCCAGACCTGCACGTTTACGGATCAGGTTGAGTGCGGTAGCAGCTTCGCTGGTGCGGCCAAGGGCGTTAAGCGCCTCTGCTTTCATCAGGATAATATCGCCCAAACGCAGCATGTACTGGCGGCTGGTACTGTTACCATTGGTTAGGTTACGTTGCTTATAAGGGAACGGCACGCTGCCATTGACCTTTGCAGACCAATACTCATCAACCCATGGTGCGGTTTCAAAAAGCATGGTTTGGTTCTTACGTACCACATCGCCTTCTGCATCAAAGGCCTTTGCAAGATCTTGTGACGGGGTGATGAACTTACGCCATGTGGTATTGGTGATCGATGGCGGCAATAACAATGATGGCGACCAGTTCCCGATGGTCGTACCATTAAACTGCGCCTCAAGGATAGACTCTGCATTATTGAAGTGGTTACCATCAAAAAGATCGCTGTAAGTAACCAGGGCATAGTTAGCCGGGCTGCTGATCACGGCATCGGCATACGTCAGCACTTTTGCATAATCACGATCCGGTTTTTGGGCATAAACTTTTGCCAATAAAGCGTTAGCTGCGCCTTTTGTTGCGCGGGCTTTGTTTACGCTGGCATCGCTGCCATAAGTATCCGGCAAGGCTGCCGCAGCATCAGTCAAGTCGGTGATGATCTGGTTGTAAACCTCAGCTACTGATGCGGGTGGCGTGTTAATGTCCGCAGGTTCTGTTGTGGTAACCGGTACGGTTACCAATGGGACCCCTCCCCAGTTTTTTACCAATTGGTAGTAATGGTAAGCACGCAGGAATTTAGCCTCGCCTACGATCTGCGCTTTACGGGCACCGGTCAAAGCCGGGTCGGTTATCAAAGGGATGCGCTGGATAACGGTGTTGGCTTTAAGGATACCATTGTACAGGTTGCTCCAGTCGCCGTAAACTTTACTGTTGGTTGCCGTTAAATTCAGGTTATCGTACTGGAAGAAATCCGGGTTATCACCGCCGGCATAGTGGTTATCAGAACGAACATCTGTGGTAAAAATGTTATCCCAGATGTAGTAATCTGATGAGGTGAACGTATTGTAAGCCCCCACCAGCGCAGCCTCTGCCTGTGTTGCGGTACTGTATGAATTATTTACCGTTGCATCTGATATGGGCTGCAGATCAAGCGATTTTTTGCAGGATACAGCGCTTGTAGCCAATGCGGCGATAAGGGCATATCTGAAAATATATGTAGTGGTCATAATTGTTGAATTAGAATGATGCGTTTAAACCGAAGATGAAGTTGCGTGTTTGCGGGTAAGTACCGTAATCGATACCGAAACCACCATTGGTGTTAGCAGCGCTACCGGAAGTGAACGCATTAACTTCAGGATCATAACCGGCGTATTTGGTGAACGTGAACAAGTTCTCACCGGTTGCATATATCCTTATATTACCCAGTTTCAATTTGCTGGCGATCGCTTTTGGGAAGCTGTAGCTAAGGGTAACCGTTTTAACCCTCAGGTATGAACCGTTCTCAACAAATCTTGAAGAGATGCGTGAGTTATCGGTATTGTTTACCGATGCCTTAGGGATATCAGTCACCTGGCCCGGGGTTGTCCAGCGTCTTAACACGGCGGTCGACTGGTTTTGCGGACCGGTCATACCTTCGGTCTCGATACGTGTTGCATTGAAAATATCGTTACCTTGGGAACCTTGCAGGAAGATGTTCAAACCAAAGTTTTTGTAGTTGAACGAGTTGGTTAGACCGTAAATGAAATCCGGGTTAGGATTACCGATGATACGACGATCGGTATCAGCATTTACGCTGCTTGTTTTGTTACCGTTTTTATCCAGGTACAAAGCATTACCGGTTTGCGGGTCCACACCTGCATACTGGTAGCCATAGAACAAACCAAGCGGCTGGCCTTCTGTGACCAAGGAAACCTCGCTACGGCCTGAGATCGTATTCAGGAAATATTGCTGACCGTAAAGGGCAGTAACGTTGTTGCGGTTAATAGAGATATTGAAATCCGTGCTCCAGGTAAAGTCTTTACCATCGATGTTCTTAGCGCTGATCATGAACTCCAAACCTTTGTTACGCAGGTTACCGATGTTCTTTAATGCATAGTCAAAACCGGTTGATCTTGGTACCGGGAACATCTGCAACAGGTCTTTGGTATCCTTGATGTAAGCATCAGCCGAGAAGGTTAAACGGTTGTTGAACAACGTAAGGTCGATACCAATGTTGGTTTGTTTGGTCTCTTCCCATTTCAGGTTCCTGTTCTCGATTGATGACGGGTAGTTACCGGGCTGTATATTACCGCCGATAATGTAATTGGCACTGCTGCTTACACCACCCAGATAGGAGTAGTAGTTGCTGTTGCTGATCTGGTCGTTACCAACGATACCGAAACCTGCACGAAGTTTTAAGTCGTTGATAAAGGTCACATCTTTCAGGAAATTCTCTTCAGACAATCTCCAACCTGCCGAGAATGAAGGGAAATACCCCCATCTTTTGTTAGGGCCAAATACCGATGATGCATCTGCACGGAAGTTGGCAGTGAACAGGTATTTGCCGGCATAATCATAGTTGATACGGCCGATAGCAGAGGTGTTGAATTTCTCTGACTTATTATTGTAAGCCGAACCAATTACCGAACCCGCATTGGTGGTAGGGATGTTGTTACCCGAGAAACCCGTGGTTTGGATGTAAGTATTTTCATAACGGTATTTCTGCGCTACAAAACCACCCAATACGGTAAAGTTGTGTTTACCTAACTTTTTGGTGTAGGTTAACGTGTTATCAGAGATCCAGTAGTTGGTTAAGTTGGTCTCGTTACGGGCAATACCATTGTTCTGGCGACCGTATGAGGTCAAGTACGGGTCAAGGAAGTAGTCAGATACCGCGTTGATATAATCGAGACCCAGGCTGCTCCTGAACTTCAGGTCTTTGGTAAATTTAATCTCGCCGTAAGCGTTACCCAGCAAGCGCTGATTTTTGTAAGGCCTGGTTGAACCATACAAACTTGCCAGCGGGTTTTCCCATTGCTGGAAAGGGTTGCTGGTATAAGTACCGTTAGGGTTCATAATACCGATGTTTGGCGGCGTCGTTAAGGCACCTAACAAAACACCACCACCGTTAACGTTGGTGTTATCGGTAATACTTACGTCGTTGTAACGGGTGTAAGCAATGTTGGTACCTAATGTAAGCCAGTTGTTCACCTTTTGATCAAGGTTTACCTTGAAGTTGGCGCGGCGCATCAAAAAACTTTCAATAACACCTTTTTGATCCGTCCAACCGCCGGATAGGTAGTAGGTAGTACCCTCGTTTTTACCGGATACCGCTACCTGGTAGTTTTGAGATGCACCGGTACGGAAGATCTCATCCTGCCAGTCAGTATTGGCGGTGTATTGCGTCCAATCGGTTGTGTAACCCAATGAGGTTGCCAGTTCGCGGTACTGGTCGGCGTTAAGTACATCCATTTTTTTTCTTACTGACGATACGCCCGCGTAAGCAGATAGCTCAACTTTTGGTTTTGCAGTACTGCCTCGTTTAGTAGTGATCAAAACAACGCCGTTTGCACCTTGCGCACCGTAAATGGCGGCAGATGATGCGTCTTTTAACACAGAAATGCTTTCCACATCGGCAGGGTTCAAGGATCGGGTATCCTGCGTCGGCACACCGTCTATAACATAAAGCGGGTTGCTGCCCGCATTGATCGAGTTGGTACCACGCACTTTGATGCTTAAAGTTGCCGACGGGCTACCTGATGGGGAAACCACCTGCACACCCGCTGTTTTACCTTCAATAAGGTTACCTATTTGCGTGTTGGGCCGCTGGTCAAGGTCTTTTTTGCCCACGACAGATACCGCGCCGGTAATATCGCCTTTGCGCTGCGTACCATAACCCACCACAATAACTTCGTTAAGCTCCTTGTTGCCTTCGGCTAATATGACGTTGATCTCGGTTCTGCCGCCTACAGGTTGTTCCTGCGTTGCAAAGCCAATAAATGAGAAGGTTAAAGTGCTGTTTGCAGGAGCACTGATGCTGAAAGCGCCATTAACATCAGTGGCTACACCGGCGTCGGTGCCTTTCAGGCGTACGCTTACGCCCGGAAGGCTTTCTCCCTTGGCGTCTTTAACTGTACCGCTGATGGAAACATTTTGGCCGTAAGCCCAAATACTCGCCAACAGCAAAGCACAGAACAGAGTAATTCGTTTTTGCATAAATATCAGAATTGGTTTTTAAACTGGTTCACCTGATCGCAGAGATGCGACCGGGATGACAAAATTGGGTGCAAATGCCATTAAAAGCAAGAAAAAATTATTCATAAAATATTGATATAAAGCTTATTACAATATTTTTAATACACTTTAACACCGATTAAAAAATGGATGGGTTTGTATTGATTATCAGGCGGTAACCCTTTAAACAGGAGATATGAAAACGACATTTTCAATACGGAATACCACCGCAATGACCTAACCGGATTGTTACAATGTGATGGCAAATCAAGACTGATCTTCCAGCACCAGTCGGCTCCAACCCTCTTTATTGGCGCTCCTCAAGACCTTCTTTTTCTCGTCCATCAGCTTTTTGATCCTGGAGCTATAAGACCAGCAGGTACCCTGGCGGATCTCCAGCAACTCCGATAGTTTGTGTGACGAGATCTTCCCTTTACTCGAGTACATCAGGAACAGCAGGTAAAAAGCTTTCGTAATCGGTATGCGGGAGTTTTGAAAAATCGTATACGCCGTTACCGACTCGTCATAACCGCACTTGGAGCATCGGCGGCTGTGCGGGGTATGCCCGTTATAATAATGGTCGCTGTTGCACTTGCGGCAGTTATAGCCGGTTGCCCAT
>JAESTD010000226.1 GCA_016763755.1 Mucilaginibacter sp. | reverse complement strand
GCATTCCATTGTTAGGATTGTGACTGGCAGTCAGGATAATACCACCTGCAGCCTTTTCATCCGGTACGGCAACCTCAACAGTTGGCGTGGTAGATAGGCCAAGATCAATTACATCAATACCCAAACCTTGCAATGTGCCAATAACCAGGTTATTAACCATACTGCCTGATAAGCGCGCGTCCCGACCAACTACGATCTTTTTAATACCAGAGCGTTTTACTGCCCAACTGCCATAAGCAGAGGTAAATTTAACAACGTCTAACGGGGTAAGGCCGTCGCCCGCAGCACCGCCTATGGTGCCCCTAATGCCTGAAATTGATTTTATTAGTGTCAAAACTTATAGATGTTAAGCCGCAAAAATAGGAATTATAAAACTATAGGCACGTAAAATTCACATATATTTGGAAGCATATCGTTAACACGTAAAGTATTCAAATAAACCACAATGCCCGATTTTCTGCTTAACCTCGACAGGCATTTATTTTACCTTATTAATCATGATTGGGCTAATCCGTTTTTTGACGCGTTGATGCCCTTAATGCGTAATCCTAAATTCTGGATCCCGCTGTATGTTTTCATTATTGGTATCAGCATTTGGCGATACAAAAGACAGGGGGCTTTAATGATACTTTTTTTGGCACTCTCTGCCGGTTTTGCCGATTTTACCAGCGCAAGCATTATAAAACCCGCGGTACAACGCCTTCGCCCCTGCCGCGACCCATACACCAGCCCGGCAGACGTTAACCGCGTGCCCTGCGGAACGGGCTACAGCTTTCCGTCCACGCACGCCACAGACCATTTCGCTCTTGCGATTTTCTTAGGGATAGTTTTATTTAAGCGTCATAAATGGATAATGCCCTTAGCAATACTTTGGGCTGCAACTATTTGCTTTGCACAGGTTTACGTTGGGGTTCATTTCCCGGTGGATGTTATATTAGGTGCATTGTATGGGAGTTTGGTGGGATGGTTGTTTGCGTATGTGTTTAGGATGGTTTTGAAGAGATACTTTCCTGTGGATAACGCTTTGAACGCTTAATATTTTACTCACCCGCGGCAAAGCAGTTGCCTATGTCATGAGGCGACGAGAAATCTTCTGCATGCAAAACTTACAGCGGAGAAGATTTCTCCTCGCTGTCGCTCGTTCGAAATGACACGGGTGTAAACGCGGTTAGATTCTTCTCCGCCAGTTGGCGGATCAGAATGACAATAAAGGTTTTGAATTTTTAATTTTAATTATTGACTTCAATCTCAAGACTTCACACTTAAAACTACCCTCTCATCTTATCCAGCAGATCACTAAGTAAACCGGCTTCTTCTTCAGATAGGTGTTGTTTGAAAAGGTCTTTTGTCCTGAAATCGGTATCCATTTTTTTAAGGATGGCAAGGCCTTCATCACTGATGCGGATGTCTACTGCGCGTCTGTCGCGGGAATTTGTGCAGCGCGATACAAGGCCTTTTTGCACCAGGCGGTCAACAATGCGCGATGCATCAGACATCTTATCTATCATGCGCTCTTTAAGCATGTTTACGGTAGCCGGTTTGGGGTACTGGCCGCGCAAAATACGCAGGATATTAAATTGTTGCTGGGTAAGGTTATGCCTCTCAAAAGTAGGGCGCATATAGTTGTTTATCCAACCGTATGAGTAATTAAGATTGATCACCATTTTATGGTAATTATCTTCAAACTTTGTGCTTTTGATATCTTCTTCTATTCCCATGTTGCCAGAAAATGAACCGCAAATATAACCTATTTATCCTTAGTTTGTTCTGATGGTTTTGGCCGTCCGTAGTGCCATGGGCAATGTAAACACTTGTTTTTACAGCAATAACCCCGCTTTAAATGGTATTCTTTTGTAAAAACAAAGTTGCCGTCGGCGTTTATATAGTAGTCGATATTTTCCTGCAGCATCAGCCGATAATTTTTACAAAAATATCGTTTTTAAAATATTCCTTCAGCTGGCGGCCGTCGCCGTGCAGTGTCCAGATCTGTTGGGGCTGCACTTGCTTTACGGCTTCGAGGATATCGTTCCAGTCAACGTGGTCGGAGATAAAAAGTGTGTCCTGCTGATTGGCCTGCAGATTTTTCCAGCCAGATGCAAATAGTCTTTTCACACCCGTAGCCCTGATGTAACTATCAAACGTAAACGGTGGAACAATGTATACATACTCCTTCTGCTCCTTCATCAGCTTACGAGTGTATATCTGATGCGGGCCGAGATCATAACCTAACTTTTTGTAAACCGCGTTTATCGGCATTATACGATGATGCACCAACACTGTTTTTTGTGGAGCATATTGATTAATCATACTGATCAACCGCTGACTTTTACCCAAACTGTAAGCTCCCAACAAAATATTGATCTTAATATCGTTAAGCTTTTTGATCTCCTCTACCGGGTCGGGATGCTGGGTGTTGGGGTCGGCAAAGGTGCTTTCGGTGATCAGTACATCGGCCTGCACCCACTCAATAGGCTCGCAGGTGGCATCGGCTTGCAGTTTATAATCCCCTGTGTAAAGGTATCGAGTGCCCCTGTATTCCATCAGTATCTGCGCCGAGCCGGGCATGTGCCCTGCGGGGATAAAGGTGATCTGCACCTCTTCTATCTTAAATGATGTATGATATGGAACCGTATAGCTCACCTTTGCCTTTTTGTTGCGGTAACGCAGTTCCATAAAAGCTAAAGTAGCCTCAGTTGCGTAAACGTTTTGGTTACCGGCAACGGCATGGTCGGCGTGGGCATGGGTGATAACGGCATTTTCTACAGGCTGCTGCGGATCTAAATAAAAACCGGCATACCGGCAATAGAGACCGTTGGTATCGTAAGCAATAAAATCGTCTATGATCATTTGTTTGTAGCGAACTGCAAATACATCTGGTGCAGTTTAAGCACCTGCGGAATTACCAATAGCGTATCATCACTTACAATGATATCATCGGCCAGTTTCATTTTCTCTTCCTGCGATATTGGCGGGCTTCCCGGCTTTTCACCTCATCAGCATTAACACCATCTCGCTGCATTACACGGGCTATGCGGGTATCCAGTGGCGCTGCTACTAAAATACTGCGGTCGCATTTTTTGTAGGATCCGCTTTCAAATAAAATGGCGGCTTCTTTTAAAACATACGGCGAATGCGTTTGCTGTTCAACCCACACATCAAAAGCGCGAAAAGTAGCCGGATGCACCAAGGCGTTCAGCTTATCCAATTGCTGTTTATCGTTGAAAACAATGCCGCCAATGTGTTTACGGTTAAGACTTCCATCAGCAAAATAAGCATCATTACCGAAGGCTTCTTTAATACCGATTATGAGTTCAGCATCTTCGGTCATTACCTTTTTGGCGGCTTCATCAGCATAAAAAACCGGGATACCCAAAACTTCAAATACTTTGCAAACCGTGGTTTTGCCGCTGCCAATATTACCCGTGATCCCTACTTTAAACATTATTTTTTTATAATAAAATCAATCACCTGGGGATCAATTTTGGTAACCTTACTGTATGTTGGCATACGGGTAACTTTAACCGGCAATGTGCTGTACCCATTATGACGCCAAAGGTCGAGGTCTACAACGGCCTCAAAATCATCTTCGTTCATTTCAGGATAATCAGTTAACGAGGTGGTAAAAGTCACCTTAACTTTTTGCGGAAAAACCTTCACATCAAAATAACGCTGGTTGTTGATCACTTTAACCGGTATTTCCAGCGTTTTTTCGGTATACTCATCGATAGGGATATTTACTGATACCGCTCTCGGGATAATGGCCAGGTTGCCTTCTTTGGGCCTTTGTAGAGCAATGCGCCCGCTAAAGTCATCATTCACATCAAGCAATTTTATCGAATCTGTTTTCCAGGTTTTAATATGCTCCAAAACTTCGGCGGGCCCGCTAATGGTCACCACACGCGGTTTGATGGCTATATCGTTTGACTGCGCATATTGTTTCTGGTACCTGATATCGCTCACTATCTCAACCGGCACACGTTTGATGATACGGTTGCTAAAGTCGAAGAAAAGTGTATCGGGGTTAACCGTGATGATCTCATGGCTAAGATCCTTCCTAGCGTTTATTTGCTTTAGTTGCTGACTAATAACAATAAAGTTTTTAGCCTCTAACGTATGCAGGTCAATATTGATGGGCTTATTATTATAATCAACCCTTGAGAAAAGCATTTGCCAGCCTGTACCTTGCACAATGGCGCTTACCGTATCGCCTTGTAGAGGATAGAAAGCGCGTTTTTGAGGCAGGTTTTTATAATTGATAACCTGCTTTATGGTAAACTTATAAGTGTTAGACAGCGCTGTAAACAGCCATGCAAACGCAGCAAAAACCAAGCAGGTTATAAAAACCGATAACCGCCGCCGCTCTATTGCCGATAGTTTGATAATGGCCATTTTTTTGAGGCTATTGAGGTAAAAGGCGAAAGGTTAAAGGTACGTTTTGTAGGTGAAAGGTAAAAGGCGAAAGGTTAAAGGTGCCTTTATAGCCAATAAAAAAGAAAAGGCGAAAGAAACCTTTCGCCTTTTACCTTTATCCTTTCAGCTTACTTAGCTTCCTTTGTTTCTTTAGGTGCGTTCAATGCTTTTGAGGCATCAAGCGAGATGGCTGATTTATCGAAACGAATGCGTGCACCGTTCTCAACCTCAACCACAAAAGTAGTTTCGGCAACTTCGTAAATACGGCCGTGAATACCTGCTGTGGTAATTACCCTGTCGCCTTTTTTAAGCTCTTCGGTAAATTTTTTCTGGTCTTTTTGTTTCTTAACCTGCGGGCGTATCATAAAGAAATAAAACACAACGGCAATTAAACCGAACATGATCAAATTCTGCGTGCCGATGCCGCCCGGAACATCTAATAAAATTGTACTTATCATTTAAATTAATTATTGAATTATTAATGAGTGATGGACGGATTAAGCAAATGAGTGATTTACCCCTGGCCCTCACTCGTATTATGTTATTTATTTGGTGGCAACTACGTCACCAATAAGGTGCATCATGGTTTGCGCAGGGTTAGTGTTGGCAGTAACTGTAATTTGTTTATCTTGCAGGCCACCTTTGTGGGCGCTGTCAAAAGTTACTTTTATCTCGCCGCTTGCGCCCGGTTGCACGGGTGCTTTTGGCCACTCTGGTGTAGTACAACCGCAAGTAGCTACAGCATCTTTAATAATTAATGGCGATTTACCGCTATTGACAAACTTAAAAGCGTAAGTAACCTTTTCGCCTTCTTTTATCTTGCCAAAATCGTGGGTATCGTTCTCCAGTTTAATTACGGGTGCATTGGTAGCATCAACGGCTGTGCTTGCGCTATCGGCAACTACCGCAGTTGTAGATTCGTTGCTTTTGCCTTGTTGGTTACAAGCTGAAAACAGTAAGCCTGCAGCAGCTACACATAAAAAAAGCTTATTCATATCTGATAATAATGATTATTCTATTAATCCCCTGCCCGATTTGCGCACCTTGTTACCGGCTTTCAGTTCGGCCAAAATTTTGTCCAAGATACCGTTTATAAACGAATTGCTTTTAGGCGTGCTAAATTCTTTCGAGATCTCCAGGTATTCGTTAATGGTTACCTTAACCGGGATAGAAGTGAAATTGATAAATTCAACAATTGCCATCTTCATCAGCAGGGTATCCATCATCGCGATACGATCGGGCTCCCAATTCTGTGTCTTCTCGGCTATTAATGCATGGTACTCCTCATCATGGCGAATGGTTTGCTCAAACAGGTTTACCACAAACTCTCGGTCTTCTGTCCAGTTACCGCTAATTTCGGCCAGCTTGTTCTCTGCAAAGTTCTCTGATGCAAAGTTTTTAAAGGTTTTAGCTATCAAAGCCTGCAACACTTCTTTATCAGTAGGCCAGTAAATAAATTTATCCTCAAAAACTTGTTCGGCCAATGACGATTTAAGGATCACCTTTTTAAAGATGAACTTAATAATGTCTTTATCTGTCTGGATTGTATCATCGGTTTTAGCCAGATACTCGGCATACTCGGTTGAGTTTTTAAGCGTGGTAAAAAGCGACTTAGCCAACTCGGGGTCAAAAGTCCAGTCTACTTTGTACTTGCGGACACCGTTAAGGTATTCCTTGTTATCTAAAACTGAAAGGTAAAAGCGGTTGGTTAAGATCTTCTGATTAACGTTGAGGTCTTCGGCAGTTGGGCGGTGTTTGTTGGCCCTTTCTTCGGCATCGCGCGATACGTACTCTATCGTCTCGTTTATTAACGAGAGCATCCAGATGTACATTTCAAAGACCTGATCTATTCCGTTCAGCAGGTTTTTCTCTGAAAGTTTGATGTCTTTAGTATCCGATTGATGGTACGCGTAAAGCGATTGTAACACTTTTACCCTAAGGTGTCTTCTGTTTAGCATTTTTGTAAGAACGATTATGGCCGGTTTCTTCTGTTTTAATAAGGCCGTATGATAACTCTAATAGGTTGATTTTACTTTTCTAATATCTGCAATACGTTTTTCGGCAATTTTGTTTGCCGCTTCAATAGTTGAAATATTTTCTGCTTTTGAAAGCTTTAAAACATTGCGGGTTGCCTCATAAATATTTTCGGTAAGCTGCATGGTGCGGCGTTTGCTGTAACCCTGCAACTCCGAGTAACAATTAATTATACCACCCGCGTTAATAACGTAATCGGGCGCAAATAGTATACCTTTCTCCAATAACATTTTGCCGTGCTCTTCCTCGTCCTGCAACTGGTTATTTGCACTGCCTGCAATAATGCCCACCTTAAGCTTAGCTATGGTTTGCGTATTGATAGTTGCCCCTAAGGCACAAGGCGAGTATATATCGGCATCAATATCAAATATCGAATTATTTGATACCGCTTCGGCACCATATTTCTTTGATACCTGGCGTAGTTTATCCTCATTGATATCGCTTACGTAAACCTTGGCATTTTCATCGCGAAGCAATTTTACCAACGTTTCGCCTACGTGGCCTATGCCCTGCACAATTACCGAGCGGCCGGTTATGGTATCGTTACCATACATCTCCCTCACCGCGGCTTTTATACCCATTAAAACGCCTTTAGCTGCCACCGGACCAGGATCGCCGCTTCCACCCAAACTTTCGGGGATACCGGTTACATGCTCTGTCTCCATGCGGATGTATTCCATATCGCGCGGACTGGTGCCTACATCTTCTGAAGTAATAAACTCGCCGTTAAGGTTTTTTATAAAGCGGCCAAACTTACGCATCATGGCTTCAGTTTTATCGCGGCGCGAGTCGCCAATGATCACCGAATAAGCACCACCCATGTTTAAACCTGCAACTGCACATTTATAGGTCATGCTTTTTGAGAGGCGCAACACATCGTATAGAGCCTCGGCCTCAGACCGATAGGTCCACATGCGGGTACTACCAAAGGCAGGGCCTAAAGTGGTATCGTGGATAGCTATTATGGCTTTCAGACCGGTATCGGGGTCGCTGCAAAACACAACCTTTTTATGGCCGTAAGCATCGAGCTGGCTAAAAATACTATCGGTTGGTTGTTGCGCTGACATCTATCTCTGCAATTATTAGTTGAGCACTGCAAAAGTAGCGGTTTTTTTGGTTTGTCTGAACCCGAATGATAAGAATTTGAGAATTGGGGGAATTGACTCATCCCCTGCCCCCTCTCTGAAGCCTCTCCCCAAACCCCTCTCCAAAGGAGCGGGGCTGACAGGGACTACGAAACGAAGAGAGGGTCGAGCAAGGAGTGTAACGGGGTAAGTAGATAGCAAAGTTGGCTAACCTGCGTGTGAAACAACGTTTCTCAACTTCATATCACACATTCTCATAACGTTACCCAATCATCAAAATCAGAAAACTAATTTATATACAGGTAATTGTGTATTGTAGTAAGAACCACTTTTACAAACCATTTTAATAAATCATTTATGAAAACACGTATTTTAAAATCGGTTGCGATTTTATTGCTGATCAGCGTAAATGCAATCGCTTCTGGTAACGTAAAAACTTCTGCAAAGGCGGCACTGCGCCACAAACTTGCCATGTCAATAGCAGATATGACGAAAAATCTGCAATTTGATTTTGCCAGTGCACAACTTCGGCCAGAATATGCCGAAAGACTTACTGAACTGGCCAAACTGCTTAAAGAAGATGGCTCGCCTATCGCTCTTCGCGGACACGCCGATGCAATAGGCCAGTATGTACCAAACTGGAAGTTATCTGAGAAGAGAGCCGATGCCGTGAGAGATTTCCTGGTAAAGCAAGGCGTATCTGAAGAGAAGATAGTTACTACCCCTTTCGGCAGTACCATCCCTATCGCAAGCAATAAAACACCAGCCGGCAGGCAAAAAAACCGCAGGGTTGAAATTAAACTGGGATAAAAGCTCTTTGGTAGTGAGGTATACATGAGCAAACGCGGTTGCTTTTGAAGGCAGCATACCGTACTTTTGATCAATCTCATGAAAGACCTCGCTTACCTTAATAAATTCTTCTACAAATACCGCTGGCGCCTGGTTCCGGGTGTCTTGTTTGTAGTTATCTCAAACATATTTGGCGTGCTACCTGCCCAGGTAATCCGCGTGGCCTTTGATCTGGTAACAGAAAATATTGGCGTTTACCAGCTTTTCTCCGGATTTAACCGTCAGGAGATGATCTATGATATCTTCGACTCAAGCTTGTTGCTTTTTGGCATGTTGGTATTGGTGCTGGCCTTACTAAGAGGCTTGTTCCTGTTTTTTATGCGGCAAACCATTATCCTCATGTCGCGGCATATTGAGTACGATCTTAAGAATGAGATCTACGCGCATTACCAGGTGTTGTCGCTCGCCTTCTACCGCCGCCATAACACCGGCGACCTCATGAACCGTGTTACTGAAGATGTGAGCCGGGTGCGCATGTACCTGGGGCCGGGCATTATGTATACCATTAATACTGTGGTACTTTTTGTGCTGGTGATATATGCCATGCTTACGGTAAATGTAAGGCTGGCTATATTTTCGGTGCTACCCCTGCCTGTGCTGGCAGTTATCATATTCTATGTAAATACGGTTATAGAAACCCGCAGCGAGAAGATTCAGCAGCGCCTATCGGGCCTGTCAAGTTTTGTACAGGAGAATTTTTCAGGCATCAGGGTTATACGCTCTTATGTACGTGAGGGATTTGTGCGCGCGCGCTTTGCAGATGAGAGCGAAGATTACAAAACACAAAGTATGGCGCTGGCTAAGGTGCAAGCTATATTTTTCCCATCGATGTTATTGCTGATAGGTTTAAGTAACGTGATAACCATGTACATCGGGGGCGTGGAGGTAATGAAGGGCAATATCACATCAGGAAATATTGCTGAGTTTATTGTTTATCTTAACATGCTGGCCTTCCCGGTGATATCATTAGGCTGGGTTACTTCGCTGATACAACGTGCGGCTGCCTCGCAAAAACGTATCAATGAGTTTCTGCATCAGGAGCCGGAGATCATTTCTCCTATTGCGCCACTACACACTGTGGAAGGTAAGATAGAATTTAATAATGTTACGTTTAATTATCCTGATACCGGGATCACTGCCTTAAAAAATGTATCGTTCACGGTTAAACCGGGCGAAATGCTGGCGATAATTGGTCGTACAGGCTCGGGTAAATCAACCATTGCTAACCTAATTATGAGGATGTATGATGTAAGCGAGGGGCAGATAGCAATTGACGATAAAGCTATCGATAGCTTAAACCTTAATAATTACCGCTCGCAAATTGGCTTTGTACCGCAAGAAGTTTTCCTATTCTCTGATAAGATATCGCATAACATTGCTTTTAGTGCCGATGTACTGGATATGCCTGCCGTTGAACAAGCTGCCAAAGATGCAGCAGTTTACAGCAACATTATGGAACTTGAACAGGGGTTTGAAACCATGATAGGCGAACGCGGCGTAACCCTATCCGGCGGACAAAAACAGCGTGTAAGTATTGCACGCGCTATTGTAAAACAGCCTCAGGTATTGATTTTTGACGATTGCCTATCGGCCGTTGATACGCGCACCGAAGAGGAGATACTGCGCAACCTGGGCCGTATTATGCAGGGCAAAACAAGTATTATTATAGCCCACCGCGTATCAACCATTAAAAACGCCGATAATATCATTGTACTTGATGATGGTAAAATAATAGAGCAGGGAACACATGATAAGCTCATGGACCAAAAGGGCGCCTACTTTGAACTGTATGAAAAACAACTGCTTGAGGAGCAGGAAGAAGCATAACCTTATACAACGCTAAGCCGTAAAAGTTTTATAAATATTCAATATTTGTGAATTAATACTTGCAATTGAGACACTTTTATATATATTTATAGCACCAAAACTATTTACTAAGCACAATTTATGGGAGATTTTGACAACAGAGAGCGCGAAGAGGTTTACTCAAAAAAGGTTAGGGCCGGTAAAAGGACGTATTTTTTTGATGTGAAGGCAACAAGGTCTAATGATTACTATGTAACCATAACCGAGAGTAAAAAACGCCTTGAGGATGGTGTTTTTATTAAACACAAAATTTTCCTTTATAAAGAGGACTTTGAGAAGTTTGCAGAGGGCCTTAAAGATACTGTTGATTATATAAAAGCCCACCAGGACGTAACGGAAAAACGCTACGAGTTTAGCGAAAGTGCTGAAGCCGCTCCTGCTGACGAAGATTTTTCTTTTTAACCCAAAAAGGTTCCAAACCCTAAATAATATTAAAACCCCGCCCTTTCCAGGAGCGGGGTTTTCTTTTACACTATCAGTAGCGCTTATTTGAACATATCTGTTGTAGGCCATGCCGGATTTTTTGCCAGCGCCCTCCAGAATAGCTGATCAAGGTCTGTATCGAAGTTAGCCACAAAACTGCGGGTATTGG
>JAESTD010000225.1 GCA_016763755.1 Mucilaginibacter sp. | reverse complement strand
TTGCTCAGCCTCACACCTATCAGTCTGATAGGCCGGTGATGGTTCCAGGCTTTTCTGAGCAGGTTTTTTATGCCGGGGATGAGAATATGCTCGGCGGCGGTGAATGCTATTTTTTGCTGCTGGGTATGCGTCTCAAAATTGGCATAGCGAATTTTGATAGCCAGGCATGATGCCAGTTTATTCTCTCGACGCAGCTTGCCTGAAAGTTCTTCGGTCATGGCGATAAGTATGTTCTCAAGCGTGCGCAGGTCTTTTACATCGGTTTCAAAGGTGTGCTCGGTGGAAATGGATTTGCGGTCGCCATGCGGGGCTACTTCACTCTCATCAATGCCATTGGCTTTATTGTAAATATACAAGCCCATTTTGCCAAACACAGCCTCAAGAAACTTAAGGTTTACGCGTTGTAAGTCACCAATTTTCTCTAAGCCATACTGGTAAAGCTTTTGGCAGGTGCTTTCGCCCAGGCCGGGAATCTTGCGAATATTGAGCGGCGCTAAAAAGGCTTTCTCCTGCCCGTGTTTTATCCAAAGTTGCCCATTAGGTTTAGCTTGGTTAGTGGCCATCTTGGCAATAGTTTTACCGGATGCCATCCCAAAAGATATGGGTAAGCCCGTATCGCGGATAACTTTCTGCCGAAGCTCTGTAGCTAATTTGTAGGGGTCATAAAATCGATCCATGCCAGTCAAATCAATATAGAACTCATCTACCGACGATTTTTGGTAAAGCGGAACCATATCATGAATAATCTGCGTAACCTCGCGCGAGGCCTCTGAATAGCGACCGTGTGTGCCCCTCACCACAATAGCATGCGGACAGAGTTTTAGCGCCTGTTTGGTTGGCATTGCCGAGTGGATGCCGTAAGCCCTTGCCTCGTAACTGGCTGATGACACCACTCCCCTGTCCCTCGAGCCGCCGATGATCACCGGCTTCCCAATAAGGGATGGATCAAATTTCCGCTCAACAGACACGAAAAAAGAATCGAGATCGATGTGTACGATGTAGCGCTTTGCATCCATACACAAATATGAAAATTTATTGTTATTTGCTAAAATTATTAGCAAAATTTGTAGCCCAATATCAAATATCATGACCGGATACGCCGACTACCTCTTCCTGCTTTCACCCCCTCAAACCATTATGGATGAGGTAGCACGATATAGAAAAGCGTCTGCAAAATACATAGGTGACTTTATGGGGGTTCATTCTCCCGCGCACATCAGTTTAGCCCAGGTAGAACGTCAAAAGCCATATTTTGCGGATAGCACTTTAGGCAGGATGGAACAGCGTTTAACTATTATGCCAACTATCCAATTGCATATTGATGGGTTTAAGTATTTCAATCATCTGCACGATAAAAAAACCATCTACGCGGCTATCCGCAATACTCAAATAGCTGATAGCTGGTTTGAGCTGATGAAGAAAAACTTAGGCATCAAGAAAGCAATATTGCCACACATAACCGTTTGCCGAAATATCACTGATGAAGAATTTAAAACACTTTGGCCGCACTTCCGCCATAAGAAATGGACAGAATCCTTTTGGGTAAATGAATTGACCGTCACCCGTCGGGAAACTTTTGAACCTTATGCTAAATGGCAAACGATCAAGAAGATACCATTTAAAGGTAACGGCTTACAACAAGGAATTAACGCACCCACTGGTAGAGACGAACAGATAAATTTATTTTGAGATGAGTGCAGAAAGACAAATCTATTTCATGAACAGAATATCTCTGCCCAAAGAAAACGACGAACAAATCAAGCGCTTTAAAAAAGCTTGCGAGAAGTACATTGGCCGGTTTGATAGCATGGATTCAAAAGCACATATCTCATTCCCGTCTTACGCATTTGATTTAGGCAGCTCAAGGGATGTGTTTAATCACATCGATTATTACCAAATTATTGAAAACCATCTAAAAGTTACGCCTCCGATTGACCTAAAAATTACGGGTTTTGATTTTCTTGTACATGGAAAACTTCGTACAATTTGCGCAAAATTGGATTTAGACCAGATGACGATGCATTGGTTCAACAGAGTTACGGGCATTTTCAAACCCATTAAAAGAATCAATCCTCATATAACAATTGCCAAAACTATATCATTAGGATCTTTCAACATACTTTGGCCGCATTTTCAGAAACTGGAGTTTACGGACACATTCAGCGTACGCAAGATCACTATCCTGCATAAATACAGCGATGAAACCGGGCCGTTCAGGTTTTATAAGGAGATATCTTTGAGGAAGGGGAATTAAGTTTATTATGTAACAGGAACGCGGTAACCTCTCCGGGTTTTGAACCATGATTAAATGATTTGACGATTTCATGATTCTCTTATCCGGCTCATCTATCAATCAGGCCAATCATAGTTCAGAATATTGGATGAGATTGCCATCTATCGCTTACGCAATAACAAATTTTCATTTTTACCCCTTCGCCAAAATATCATTAATGATCATATCCGCATGGATACGTGAGTTTTCAATGAACCACAGGTGGGTATCCAGTCCACCGCAAACTACGCCGGCAAGGTAGAGGCCAAGTTGATTGGTCTCCATAGTTTGTGGATTATATTCGGGGATAAATTTATCTTCAGTTAAGTTGATCCCCAGCTTTGCAAGGAAATCAAAATTGGGTTTATAGCCCGTCATAGCCATTACAAAATCGTTGGGTATGGTAACAAGGCCATCGGGGGTATCAATATCTACCTCACCCTCGCGGATAGCAGCAAGGTTACTGTTAAAATAGGCTTTTATGCTTCCTTCTTTTATACGATTGATGATATCCGGCCTCACCCAGTATTTTACGCGATGGCTAACTTCATCACCACGGATCACTAAAGTTACATTTGCGCCTTTGCGATAGGTTTCTAAAGCCACGTCAATAGCAGAGTTACTGCTGCCCACCACCACCACATTTTGCATGGCATAATAGTGCGGATCTTTATAATAGTGTTTTACTTTCGACAGTTCCTCGCCGGGAATGTCAAGATTAACTGCTATATCGTAAAACCCGGTTGACAGGATAACCTTTTTGGCCTGATAAGTTTGCTTGTGGGAAGTAATTTCATACCCCCCATCATTCGGTTCCACGCCGGTTATCTCCTCAAATAAATGGATCGGTAAATGATTAGACACCGCTACGCGCCGATAGTACTCCAAAGCTTCAGATCGTGTTGGCTTGTTACTGATGGTCACAAAAGGGATTCCGCCTATCTCCAGTTTCTCTGAGGTAGAAAAAAAGGTCATGGTTGAGGGGTAGTTGTACAGCGAATTAACTAAACAACCTTTCTCTATGATCACAAAGCTTAGTCCGGCTTTTTGCGCGGCCAGGCCGCAGGCAATACCAATGGGGCCGCCACCAATTATCAATACATCAAGCATAGCGGCTAAGATAAGCCTAAAAGCGCTTATGGTATTGCAACTATTTTGTCAAAGTATGAACAAACTGCGTGTAACTTGAACCTTCTATTTTTGTCCCGTCTATAGAAAACACAAACGAGTTGGCCGTAAGGGTTTGTACGGTACAAATGTTTTCTACACCAGAATTATATAACCTGAATTGACCGTTAGATATATTATAATAAGTGCCTGACTGAATACTCCCTTCTAAATTTTGAGTCCAGGAACCATCTGTCTTAAACTCAATATAGTCGCCTGGTTCAGTGTTCGAGAAATCTTGTTCATAACGAACTCCATCGGGTGTTACTTGATACCCTTTAAGGGTTACATACTTCCATTTTCCAACAATCTTCGGAGTATTATCTTCTTTTTTACAAGATGTGATTACAACAAGAAATAAAAAAATATAGATGAGTCTCTTAAACATATGCAATAATGGTAAGGTTGAAATTTGGGGCATAAAAAATGGGTAAGCTACTTTTATCGCGCCGCTCAACTCTCTACCCTTGCTGCGTTCCCACCCTGGGGGAGTTCAAGAGGAGCTGGCCGTAAAAGACTTACCCGCGGCAAAGATAGAAAAAGATGCGTTGTTGATTAAGAAAATGTTAAAAAAGCCACCAAACGCGGTTATTCAACTGATTATGAGAAGATTTATTTACCAGCAAATCCCCATTCGCTGACGAATCTCCAAGGGCCACCCTGATATTCCCAGAGTTGCAAGCCTGTTGCACTGATGTCAAATGCCCTAAAACTGGCAGATACTTGCGCCAATGTTTGCTTTGCTGTTTCCGGCTCTACTTTATTTTGTATAGTAACATGCGGCCAAATTTTATGATTATCCTGTGGGATCAACCATTGCTGCCATAGCTTTTGCATTTGTTTATGCATGGCCTGTAGTTCCATCGATTCAATTTTATAGGCTACACCCCGGCCTATTACCACTGGTGAACTTACATGCATATTAAATCCGTTTGAAGAGGAAGCTATACCGGCGATATCGCCAATAATCTGTGGTTCGTTGCCAGGTAGTTGATGAAATAGCATCAAATGCGCATCTAAAAAATTTCGCTCGGGCGGAAAGTATTGTTTACGCAACGTATCGAAATACTGCTGTGAGACAGTATTTATCTTAAGTGTTAACAATAACGGATTAACGCTCATTAGTCTTTAACTTTTTCTTTCGGCGCAAAGTCTATGGGCTCAGGGTGCGCCTTTGGATTAAAGGCATCATAATAGTAAATACCGGCCTTATCATAGCGCTTTAATTCCCCAATCATTTTCTTGCCGAAAGCATCCGTATTTTTATTGGCCTTGGTGGTCCATCCGGCTTCTGCCAATGCTGCCATACGCGGAAAGAGCATAAAATCAAGCCGTTTATGCGAGCCTACGGTTTCCGTCCAGATATTTGCTTGTACGCCAAGGATAGCTGTTGATTTGAGATGTTCTTCGTTCATAAACGCATCCGGGAAGTTGTACACATTCTCTACCCGGTTGATATTGCTGAGCAAATGGTAACCGTCTACTTCAGAATCATCCCATCTACGGCCGGATACATGGCTCGTATCCTGCACAAAATCCAAATACATAGGCAAACGCGGGCAAAGCACTACCTGGTACTTTTTGTCCAGTGCCATTTGCAGGTTCTGCGGTTTGTTTTGTCGCCACCAGAAAACAATGGTTCTGGCCGGCGGCAGGTCGGCCTCTACGGCCTCATCCCAACATAAAACTTTATCGCCGAGTTTGGTAACCGTATCTCCCATCCTTCTGAAAAAATAATGCTCAAGCTCTGTAGGATTCTTGTAGCCTTTTTTCTTCATTAGTGATAAAACCAGCGGCTTTTTCCACCAGGCCTGTATCCCCAGAAAAACTTCATCCCCACCTAAATGGATCATTTTTGCAGGGAAAAGGCTATTGGTTTCGCGCAAGATATTACCCAGGTACGCATAAGTTTTTTCCTGAGAGGGATCAAAAGTAAAATTCGCATAATCTTTACCATCACTACCACCGCTAAATTGTGGGTACGCGCGATTTGCCGCTGTAGCATGGCCCGGCATATCAATTTCAGGCACTACCGTGATAAAACGTGCTTTTGCGTATGCTACTATTTCTTTAATATCGGTCTGAGTATAATATTTGGCTTCGGCTATACTGTCGGTAAAGTTCCCTTTACCGCCGACTGAAGTAAGCTTTGGATATTTTTTGATTTGCAAACGCCAACCATGGCTATCAGTTAAATGCCAATGAAAATGGTTGAGTTTGTATCGTGCCATCCAATCCAACAACATTTTAACCTTGGCTTTACCAAAAAAGTGGCGCGATTCGTCAAGCATAAAACCTCGCCACTGATAGCGTGGTGCATCATTGATAGTAAAGCTTGGAATAGTATCGCTTTGCTCTACAAGTTGCAACAGCGATTGGATGCCGTTAAATACACCTTCCCTGCCTGATGCTGCAATGTCAATACCTTTAGGATTAACAGTTAATGAATAACTCCCCGCTGCGGGATTTCCCTTTACCAGCCTTAAGGTAATATGAGCTTTTCCTTTTTTATTGGTGATCTTTTTACCGGCATCTTTTGTCAAAGCATTTTGCAGATATGTGTACATCGGCAACAATGTTTTACTATTGTAGGCCACACCTGTTCCATCTTTTAGTATAAAATGCCCCTCATCAACGGCCATTGAAGCCGGCTGAGGGATAATATATTGGCTAAAAGCAAAACATGGAAACAGGAAGATCATCAGCGCAAACAATTTTTTCATCATGGGAAGTTTTTGGGCTTCAAAGCCGGGTGAAAATGTTTGTTCTGCCGAAAACCGCAATACCTATGCCGAAATCAGTATTAACTACCAGCTTAAAATACCTTCCTAAAGTATTATCGTAATCTTACAGAAACAATATAAGCTCGTTTTTAAAAGACAAAATACATAACGGCCTTTCATTTTTTACAGGGTTTGCATTTGCAGAACTTCGCGGTAAATCTAATGGATAATAATCGTTAAAACAAATTGTTAACGTTAACGTAATTATTTCGGCGGTTGATTTGATTTATAGTTACCAGAGTTATTAAAGGGGATCGAAGTCGATATTTTCAAGGTTTTGAAAACATTTTTGAGCTATTGCGTAATTGTCGCGCTAAACGTTTGTTACCACAATATTTCTCTATTGTAATGATTTGTTTTTTGCGAAAAATTATAGCAGTTTTTTCTTGCATAAATAAAATTTAATGCAATACTTTGCACAAATTTTAAAAGCAACCCATCTTTTAAGAAAAATGAAAAAACAAAACATAAACAAGACAGATATCAGGGCAGCGTTTGCACCTGTTATTGCTGGTTTAGTGTCTGTTGTTTTGACCTTCCTTCCTAACCGACGACGATTGTTTATACCCAGAGTTTGAATTGATCTTAACTGATCAAAAAAACGGGTAAAGAAGTATCTAAACTTCTTTAAACAACGTTCTTCTAATTATAGGGCCTTAGTAAAGCCAATAATTTAACGGTATTTCTATTTAAATAATGACCATACAAGATTTTGATATAATTGTAGCATCTGCACAACATGCAGACTTTGCTGCCATGATATGCGAGGTAATGGCCGAGTCTGCAAAGGCCCGTGGTACCGGTATTGCGCAACGCTCGCCGGAGTATGTTGCGAACAAGATGCTGGAAGGTAAAGCCGTTATTGCTTTGCATAAAGACGGTACCTGGGCGGGTTTTTGCTACATAGAGACCTGGAGCCACGGCGATTTTGTGGCTAACTCGGGGCTTATCGTAAATCCTATTTTCCGTAAGGTTGGTTTGGCTAAAGCTATTAAAGAAGAAGTATTTAAACTTTCGCGCAAGAAATATCCCAATGCCAAAATATTTGGTTTAACTACAGGTTTAGCCGTAATGAAGATCAACTCAGATCTGGGTTATGAACCGGTTACATATTCTGAGCTTACCCAGGACGAGGATTTTTGGAAAGGATGCAAAAGCTGCGTTAACTACGATATTTTGATGAGCAAAAACCGCAAGAACTGCATGTGTACCGCCATGCTTTTCGACCCGGAAGAAGCACAAAAGCAATATGAGGAAAAAATGAAAAAGATAACGCACAAGGCCACGCTTCTTGAGCGTATCGAAGCGGCTATAAAACGACGCATGGAGAAATTAGTAGCCGTGCACTAATAATGTAGAGACGCGAAATATCGTGTCTTCCCCCGATAAAAAATACAATACGCGGTGATCGCGTTTTAATACAGAAATCAGGTGCTGAATATTGCATCTGTACCATGACAAAACAACAATGGACAAGAAAAAAGTAGTACTGGCATACAGCGGCGGATTAGATACATCGTTTTGCTGTATTTATTTGACACGCGACCTTGGTTACGAGGTGCATTCAGTTATTGTTAACACCGGCGGTTTCAGCGATGACGAGTTGAAAAACGTTGAGGAACGCGCTTACCAGATGGGTGTTACGTCACACCATGTGGTTGATGAGACCGAAAACTTTTACAACACCTGTGTGCGCTACCTTATTTATGGTAACGTGTTAAAAAATAATACTTACCCGCTTTCGGTTAGCGCCGAGCGTGTTAGTCAGGCTACTGCCATTGCTAACTATGCAAAAGAAATTGGTGCCGTAGCAGTTGCTCATGGCAGCACAGGTGCAGGTAACGACCAGGTAAGGTTTGATATGATCTTCAACATCCTTGTCCCTGAAGTGGAGATCATCACCCCTATCCGCGATTTGAAATTAAGCCGCGAAGAAGAGATAGAATACCTGAAAAAACATGGTGTTGAAATGAACTTTGAGAAGGCGAAGTATTCGATCAACAAAGGTATCTGGGGTACATCAGTAGGTGGTAAAGAAACCCTTACCTCAAACCTTGGCTTGCCAGAAGATGCATGGCCTACGCAGGTAACCAGCTCTGAACCAAAAACACTGGAGTTGGTATTTGAGCAAGGCGAGCTAAAATCTATCGACGGTACTTTATACAATCATCCAACAAAAGCTATCCAGGCGTTACAAGCTATTGCACAACCTTATGGTATCGGCCGTGATATCCACGTGGGTGATACCATCATCGGTATTAAAGGCCGCGTTGGTTTTGAGGCTGCTGCGCCTATCGTGATCATCAAAGCACACCATACCTTAGAAAAACATGTGTTAACCAAATGGCAATTATCCTGGAAAGACCAGCTGTCATCTTTCTACGGCAATTGGCTGCATGAGGGTCAATTCCATGATCCTATTATGCGTAACATAGAAGCTTTCCTTAACGATACGCAGAAACAAGTTAGCGGCAAGGTGTTTATTGAGTTACATCCTTACCGCTTCCAGGTGGTTGGCATCGAATCAGATCATGACCTGATGAGCAACAAATTTGGCAGCTACGGCGAAATGAATAATGCCTGGAGTGGCGAAGATGTAAAAGGCTTTAGCAAGATATTTGGTAATCAGGTGATGATATATCACAAAGTAAACGGTCAGGACTAATTATGGCAAACCCCATTTTTTCAAGAAGCGAATGCTTAAGCACCTACAAATGGGGTGATGATTGCTATGGCTGGAACTACGTTGACACCGATGCACTATCAATAAAACAAGAGTTGATGCCCCCTGATACGTCTGAGCAACTGCACTATCATGAGAAGGCCTTACAGTTTTTCTTTGTATTAAAAGGCAGGGCGACATTTACCATTGACGGGGAAATAAGCGTTTTAAAACCTGAGCAGGGTATTGAAATAAAGCCTGGTCAGCAGCACTTTATCAGCAATAGAGAAAGCAGCGACCTTGAGTTTATCCTTTACTCCTCACCATCTACAAAAAATGACAGAATTAACCTCTAAAATAAAGGCAGGCATTATTGGCGGTGCCGGTTATACCGGTGGCGAAATGCTGCGCATTTTGATCAATCACCCCAATGTTGATATCGTGTTTGTGCATAGCAACAGCAACGCCGGCAACCATGTTTACGATGTCCACAAGGATCTGTTTGGTGATACTGACCTGACCTTTTCGTCTGAACTCTCAAACAGTATTGATGTGTTGTTTCTTTGTGTTGGCCATGGTGATGCACGCAAGTTTTTAGAGGCTAATGCGATTGCAGATCATATCAAGGTAATCGACTTAAGTCAGGACTTCCGTTTAAGTCAAAATTCAAAAATCAAAAGTAAGAACTTTGTTTATGGCCTGCCAGAATTAAACAGGGACGCAATAAAGAAAGCAGATAACATTGCCAACCCGGGTTGTTTTGCAACCTGTTTGCAATTGGGCTTGCTACCACTTGCCTCAAAAGGTTTATTGAGTAACGAGGTACATGTTACAGCTACCACAGGTTCAACCGGCGCGGGTCAAAGCTTATCGCCTACTTCGCACTTCACCTGGCGAAATGATAACCTGTCTGTTTATAAGGCTTTTAACCATCAGCATTTAAATGAGATCGGTCAGTCGTTAAGCCAGTTGCAAAACGGTTTTGATAAGGCCATCAACTTTATCCCTTACCGTGGCGATTTTACCAGAGGTATCATCGCTTCGATTTATACAGAGACAACTTTAAACGAAGCCGAGGCTTTAAAGCTTTACCAGGATTACTATGCGGGTCATCCTCTTACGCATGTAACCAATAAAGATATTGACCTTAAGCAGATAGTAAACACTAACAAATGCTTTGTACAGGTTAAAGTATATGATAATAAAGTATTTATTATCAGCATTATGGACAATTTACTTAAAGGCGCATCCGGCCAGGCGGTACAGAACATGAACCTCATGTTCGGCTTGGACGAAAGCGCCGGATTACGATTGAAGGCGATAGGCTTTTAGAGTTGAAGGTTAAAAGTTGAAAGTGTAAAGTAAAATGCAAGATTATAAGGGGTTAATAGTATGGCAAAGATCACATGAGTTTGTGATTGCTATCTATAAAACTCTGACGAATTTCCCTAAAGATGAAACCTTCAATTTGGTAAGCCAATTAAAACGGGCTTCAACCTCAATTCCAACCAATATCGCCGAAGGTGCAGGGAGATTTACCCAAAAAGATTTTGCAAATTATTTGCAAGTTGCTTTAGGTTCATCTCATGAAGTTGAGTACCTGGTTCTACTTTCAAAGGATCTGGGTTTCTTAAGTGTTGAGCATTACAATAATCATTCACAACATATCAATGAGATAAAAGCGATGCTGATTTCATTGATCAAAAAAGTAAGAAGTTAATAATCACATTATTTGTGACTTTGAACTTTCTACTTTAAACTTTGAACTTTTATGAAGTTATTCGACGTATATCCTATCAATCCAATCAATATAGTTAAAGGCCGGGGCAGCCTGGTATTTGACGACAAAGGCACCGAATACCTCGACCTTTATGGCGGTCATGCGGTGATATCTATCGGTCATACCCACCCGCATTACGTGAAGCGTTTGGAAGACCAATTGCATCAGATCGGCTTTTATTCAAATTCTATAGAGATCCCGCTGCAAACAGAACTGGCGGAAAAACTTGGCCATGTATCAGGGAAAGAAGATTACCAACTGTTTCTATGCAACTCTGGTGCCGAAGCAAATGAGAATGCGCTGAAACTGGCATCATTTTACAACGGTAAAAAGAAGATCATTGCTTTCACAAAAGCTTTTCACGGCCGTACTTCATTAGCAGTTGCCGCTACTGATAATCCTAAGATCGTCGCCCCGGTCAACGAAACCGAGAATGTAGTTTTCCTTCCATGGAACGATGAAGCCGCGCTTGAGCAGGCTTTAAAGACCACGAGGTATCTTCGGTCATTATCGAAAGCATTCAGGGCGTAGGCGGCATCCAGGTGGCTGAGGTAAGTTTCCTGCAGAAGATCCGTTCGCTTTGTGATGTGTACAATGCGGTATTTATTGCCGATGAGGTACAATGCGGTTATGCACGTACCGGTAAATTCTACGCAGCTGATCATGCGGGTGTAGATGCAGACATTTACACCATGGCAAAAGGCATGGGTAACGGCTTCCCTATCGGCGCCATCAGTATTGCTCCGAAAATGAAACCTGCTTACGGCATGCTGGGTACAACATTCGGTGGTAACCATTTGGCCTGCGCAGCCGGCTTAGCCGTATTGGAAGTGATTGAACAAGACAACCTGTTACAAAATGCTGCAGAGATCGGTGCTTACCTGATTGACGAGGTGAAGAAATTTGACAAAGTAAAAGAAGTGCGCGGCAAAGGCCTGATGATCGGCATTGATCTGCCCGAGGAGCTTGCAAACGTAAAAAAAGACCTGCTGTTTAAGCACAACATCTTTACCGGTGAGGCTAAGCCAAACGTAATTAGGTTATTACCCGCCCTTAATTTGACCAAAGCACACGCCGACAGGTTTCTGCAAGCATTTGCAATAACTTTACGCCCCCTCTAAATCTCCCTCGAAAGGGGAGACTTTAGTAAAAAGATAAATTAAACAATAATAATTTCTCAAGTCCCTCTCCTTCGGAGAGGGATTTAGGGAGAGGCTAATAACATTTATGAAACTATTTTCTTCCGTAAACGATGTTATCGATGTGCCGGCACTTGTTGCACAGGCATTAGCAGAAAAGAATGATCCGTTTGCTCACCAGCATTTGGGTAAGAACAAAACCATTAGTCTGGTTTTTTTAAACCCGAGCTTGCGCACCCGCATGAGCACCCAGAAGGCCGCCATGAATCTGGGCATGAACGTAATCGTCCTGAACATTGATAAGGAAGGCTGGGCTTTAGAACTTCGTGATAACGTGATCATGAACGGTACCACTGTTGAGCACATCCGCGAGGCTGCTGCCGTTATGGGCGAGTATTCTGATATCATCGGAGTACGCTCATTTCCTGGCTTAAAAGACCGTGAAGAAGATTACAGCGAAAGTATTTTCAATAAATTTGTTGAGTTTTGTAAGGTACCGGTAGTAAGCCTGGAATCGGCTACACGCCACCCGCTGCAAAGCCTTGCAGACTTAGTAACTATTGAAGGATTAAAAACAAAAGCACGCCCAAAAGTAGTATTGACCTGGGCGCCGCATATAAAAGCATTGCCGCAGGCTGTACCGAACTCCTTTGTCGAGTGGATGTGCAAGGCTGATGTTGACTTTGTAGTTACCCATCCCGAAGGTTATGCCCTGGCAGAACAATTCACTAACGGCGCTACCATTACCCATAACCAGGATGAAGCATTAAAAAATGCAGATTTTATCTATGTAAAAAACTGGTCGGCCTATGAACCTTATGGGGCTATTACAAGTGGTAACGAGGATTGGATGCTTACCAATGCCAAACTGGATGCCCTTGCACCTGAGGCAAAGGTAATGCACTGCCTACCCGTCCGCCGCGACCTGGAGCTATCATCAGAAATACTGGATGGCCCGCGCTCAATAGTTGTACACGAAGCTGGCAACCGCGTTTGGGCTGCACAAGCGGTATTAAAGCAAATGTTAGAAGCGTTGTAATTAAGGTGCTTAGTGGCTATCTTGATTCCTGACTCTAACATCTTGATTTCTCACCAAAATGTATACACCCAAGAACTTTCAAATAACTGATAAACAGCAAGCTATAAGCTTTATGCAAAAGTATAGCTTTGCTGCAATTGTTACAGTAATAAACGGTGTCCCTGAGGCTACCCACCTGCCTTTTATAGTTGAGCAACGCGGTGATGAGATGGTACTGCTCTCCCATTTTGCAAAAGCTAATCCGCAGGTTAATGTGATCGAGAATGAAACCTCGTTGGTGATTTTCACCGAGCCACATGCTTATGTATCTCCAAAAAATTACGAGAAAGAACTGAACGTACCTACCTGGAATTATGTAGCTGTTCATGCTTATGGTAAGGCAACACTTATTAAAGATGAAACTGCGGTTATCGCTCTGTTAGCCAAAACTATCGGCACCTTTGAAGAGGATTATCTGAAACAATGGGACAAGCTTCCTGAGGACTATAAACTTAAAATGATGAATGGTATTGTAGCGTTTGAATTGGTAGTTGCCGATTTGCAAGCTAAATATAAACTGAGCCAAAATCGCAGCGAGGCAGAGCAGCAAAATATCATCAACAATTTCAGCAGATCAACCAACGTAAACGAGACTGAGATAGCACGTTACATGCGCGAGTTAAAGCACTAATTCTCGGGCTGGTTCTTGTATGTGGCATTGATCACTTTATTAAGTGTTAAGCCCTGTACAATGATGGAGAAGATAACAATGAAGTACGTGCCGGAGAGTATGAAATGCCGGTAATCTGATGCCGGTAACGATAGCGCCAGCGCAATAGATATCCCGCCGCGCAAACCTGCCCAGGTTAAAATGTTTATACTTCCGTAATTCACTTTCAAACTGCGTCTAAGAAAGGTAAGTGGCAGCATGATACTTGCCCAACGCGCGGCTAATATTAAAACAACGCCAATCATTCCTGATAGCCAATAATGTTGCAGAAATGGGAAATTCACCATCTGCAAACCTATCATCACAAAAAGCATGGTGTTTAAAAGCTCGTCTATCAGCGTCCAGAATTTCTCAAGCGCTTGGTGCGAGTGGTCGTTGTTGTCTACGTTGATAGAACGGCCTCCGGCAAACAATCCGGCAGTAACAACCGCTAATGGAATAGATAAATGGAGAAATGTAGCCGCTAAAGAATTAAGCATTACCAGCGCAAAGGATACCAATACAATGGTCTGAAAATCATTGATAGATTTCATTAGCCTATGCGCCAAAAAACCGGTTACAGCACCCAACGCGATACCGCCAAACACTTCCTGCACAAACAATATTACAGCCTTGCCAAAATCGATGTTGTTTACCCCTGATTGAGTGATCTCCAAAAGCGTAATAAATAGAACCAAGCCTATCCCATCATTAAATAATGATTCGCCGGAGATGATGGTTTCGAGATTGTTAGGAAGCTTTGAACCGGTTATAATGGCACCCACAGCTACGGGGTCTGTAGGCGAAACCAGGGCGCCAAATAAGAGACAATAAATGTAAGGGATCTTAATATCGAGTAAACCAATTACATAATACAGTAAACTTCCAAATATTGCAGTGGAAATGATGACTCCCACCGTGCTCAATACAAACACCGGGCGCATCTCCTTTTTTAAACGTTTGGTATTCAAGTTAAATGCACTGGCAAACAACAGGAAGCCCAGCATAATATTAAGCACCGTTGTTGAGAAATTGATATTCTTGGCCAATACCGTTAGATATTTGGCACTATTGGGATCAACCTTATCTATGATTATTGTTATGAGAGAGCCAATAATTGCTAATGACATAATACCGATAGTTCCCGGCAATTTTAACCAGCGCGCGTTGATATACGAATAGACCGCGCTTAAGATCACAAGCAGCGCAATTATCAGAAACAAATGCATTTATATGTAATATCGATACCACTTTAACCCCACCTTAGTAAGGCACGGTATCCACCGTCATGGTATCCGTTTTAAAATATCTTATGATCAACCTGTTATCACTATTCCGGGTGAGATAATTGATTGCCCAGTTTAAAAACACCACAGCCTTGTTACTAAAACCGGCTAATGATAACAAGTGGACAAACATCCAAAGCAACCATGCAAAAAAACCCTGGAATTTAAGCTTTTTAATATCGGCTACCGCTTTGTTACGGCCAATAGTAGCCATCGTACCCAGGTCGTGATAAACGAAGGGTGCCGTTGGCTTACCCGAGATGATATTCTGGATGTTTTTGGCTAATTGTTTGCCCTGTTGTAAAGCTACTTGAGCAACGCCGGGAAAACCGGCCGGATTGGCCTCTGTTTGCACGGCAGATACATCGCCAATGGCAAACACATTGTTGTAACCTTTAACCCTGTTTATTTCGTCAGTAATTAAGCGGCCACCTTTTGCAACAGTTTCTTCAGGCATACCTGATGGAACCTCACCCTTTACACCTGCCGCCCAAAGCACATTCTTTGTTTCGATGATGGTGCCGTTATCTATCTTCAATATCGACCCATTATAACTGGATACATGAACGCCATTATAGATCGTGACATCCATCTTTGTTAAAAACTCTTTTGCCTTAACGGATGCAGGTGTCGACATGGCTGCTAATAGCTCATCCTTGCCTTCAACCAGGTAAACTTTCATATCAGCATTACACAGACCGGGGTAATCTTTGCAAAGGATATATTCTCGCAACTCGGATATGGCACCGGCAAGCTCTACGCCTGTTGGCCCCCCACCTACTATCACAAAGGTAAGCAACGCATCACGCTCGGCTTTCTCAGGTGTAACTAAAGCCTTCTCCAGATTTTGCAATATTAAACTGCGGATATTAAGTGCCTCGGCAATATTTTTCATAGGCATGGCATAATGCTCTAATTCTTTGTTGCCGAAAAAGTTGGTGTTTGCGCCTGTAGCGATTACCAGGTAATCATAATCATAATTCCCGGCGGTAGTTTCTACCACGCTATTTACCGTATCAATGTTAGATACGTTAGCTAAATGGAAAGTAAAATTCTTCTGCCTGCTAAATATACGTCTGATAGGAAAGCCAATCGAATCGGCCTCGATAGCACCGGTTGCTACCTGATAAAGTAATGGCTGAAATGTATGGTAATTGTGTTTATCCAAAAGCAGCACCTCAACAGGCGCATTCCTTAATTTTTTTGCTAACTGTACCCCGCCAAATCCACCGCCAATTATAATTACTCTTGGTTTTTTGTTTTCTTGTTTATCCATATCAACAACGGCATTTAGCGGCTAAGCTACAAACCTTGATGTATACAGCTAACATGATAACCTAATATGTGTTTTAAATGAAGATATTTCTACAATAGCAGGTAATAACTTACCTGCTAATATTTTACCCTCCCTTACAAAAAATGGCTATTATTGCTACCTGATTTATATAGTAACACATGCAAGCACTGCACATAATAAAAATTGGCGGTAACGTGATTGATAACTCTGAAAACCTGCACAGGTTTTTAAAGGATTTTACTGCACTTGATGGGCATAAGATCTTAGTGCATGGTGGTGGCAAAGTAGCTACCCAAATTTCAGAGAGCATGGGCATTGAGGCTAAAATGATCGATGGTCGCCGCATTACGGATATCGATACCCTGCGCATTGTTACTATGGTATATGGCGGATTGATCAACAAGAACATTGTTGCGCAACTACAACGCTACGGCACAAATGCCATCGGCCTTACCGGTGCGGACGGTAACCTAATACATGCCCGTAAAAGGCCGGTAAAAACTATAGATTACGGCTTTGTTGGCGATATTGTCGAAGATTCTATCAATCCTGAAAACATTGCCAAATTGCTTGATGCAGGGTTTACACCTGTTTTCTGCGCCTTAACACATGATGGCGAAGGCCAGTTGCTGAATACCAATGCAGACACTATTGCTTCGGCTGTGGCTGTGGCGCTTTCTGATCTTTACGAAACCACGCTTATTTATTGCTTTGAGAAGAAGGGTGTTCTGCAGGATATTAATGATGACGACTCGTTGATAAGAGAAATAAACCCCGACCGGTATTTGAAATTAAAAGAAGAGCAAATCATTCACAGCGGGATGATTCCAAAGCTGGATAATGCCTTTGCCGCCATATCCTGCGGTGTTAAGGCAGTTATCATCGGTCATTCTGATGATCTGGGGCAATTAAAAGGTGGCAAGGCTTTTGGCACACGTTTGGGTAATTAATATAACATGGAAACAAAACAGCATATTGCCATTTTAGGCAGCGGAAATATTGGTTTGGCTTTAGCCAAAGGTTTAGTTAAAGCAGGCATATTTGCTCCCGGGCAAATAACACTTACCCGCCGTAACACCGCCGCTTTAGATTATATTGCCACCGAGGGATACAACGTTACAGCCAATAACGCCGAAGCTGTTGAACGTGCCGATATTGTTGTGTTAGCTATTCTCCCCCAGCAACTAAATAAATTGCTGGATGAAATAAAGCCGGCTGTAGTGCATACTAAACACTTGCTTATCTCTGTAGTATCAGGCGTTAGTTGTCAAGACATTCGTACGCAATTGGCTTTAGATGTTGAAGTGATCCGCGCCATGCCTAACACGGCAATAGCGATAGGCCACAGCATGACCTGTATTGCAACAGATACGGCATCAACAGAAAACGTTAACCTGGTAAAATCATTGTTTGATACAGTTGGCGTCAGCATCCAGATCAATGAGGAATTGATGACTTCTGCTACCGCCCTATGCGCATGTGGTATTGCTTTCTTCCTGCGCTCTATCCGCGCAGCAACGCAAGGAGGCACCGAGATAGGTTTTCATGCCCATGATGCACTTAAAATGGCTGCACAAACGGCAAAAGGCGCAGCAGACCTGTTGCTACAGTTGTCATCGCATCCCGAACAGGAAATCGACAAAGTTACTTCGCCTAAAGGCTGTACCATAGCCGGCCTTAACGAGATGGAGCACAACGGCTTTAGTTCGGCATTGATAAAAGGTATTAAAACCTCAGCCGAGAAAGCCGGTGCATTATATAAAAGCGAATAATTAACTTGAACGTTAATTATTCTTCATCGTTTTTCTTTGGGGTAGGTCGCGTCGAGGTAAGGTTACCAAATTCGTCAACGTAAGCTATGTCATCGGCGCCGCCGCCGCTTTCTTTACGTTCTTGTTTGCGCTGCGCTTTATCGTCTTTCTTTTTTTGACGATTTTTCTCTAATTGTTTTTTCATGAAACTCGCCTGTGATTTAGCCATATTTATGAAAGGGGTTTAAATGAAATAAAAAGCACCTGCTTGTTAAGGCAGGTGCTTACGATTAAATTTTATAGTGATTGTAAAATTACTTTTACATTTACCGCTGTAAGGCCTTTTTTGCCTTCTTCTACAACAAACGTTACTTTGTCGTTTTCACGAATCTCGTCGATGAGGCCAGTTGAGTGTACAAAAACATCGCTTCTGTTATCACTCTGTGAAATGAATCCAAAACCTTTAGTGGTGTTGAAAAACTTTACTGTTACTTCTTTTTGCATTGATTATGTTAATTAAGCGGGCAATGTAGTCATTAAAACCCGACTTTTACTTAAAATAAAATTTTTTAACGTTATTTTAAATCAAAACCAACCCTATATGGCTGTAAGGTAACCGTTTATCACAATAGCTCAATTTAACAAATTTAAAACACGCTGATTTTCAATATATAAACCCTACCTTTAAAAATCTCCTAAATACTTCCGCATAAAAAACAATGCCCGGCTTAACCATTTTCAGTCGGTTAAAATTTAACTTATATTATATGAGTAAAGAGAAGAAGAGTTCCAGGGAAACCAAAAAAGCTCCTGCCGTAAATGTCAATAAAAAACAATCAGACTATCAGTCGGGGAAAGGTTCTGTATCAGCGGTTTTACCTTTAAAAAAGAAATAACATGGCCGAAAAAGATATAAAATTTGAAACCAGCAGATATGTTTATGACCTAAACAATCTTGCCAAAGAGCATGGTTTTAAGGCGGAAGAAAACTGGGAGCTAAGTATGGAAAGTGTAGCAGGCAAAACCAAATTGCAACGCGATTTCTATCCCAATAACGTAGCCAAAATTTCACCAGATATATTGCTACAGGTTCTGCATTCTGTTAAAAATAAACTACAATTACCATTAACGGAAGATGAGGCAAATGCAAGCAGGAAAAAACTTGAATTAGACGAGATACAATACTTGGTTGCTTATAACCCTAAACGCCCGCGTAATTAGTTACAATAAGTCGTTAGCGAGGTTTGCCAATTCGCTTCGTTCGCCTTTTTGCAGGGTGATGTGTGCATAAAGTGGATGGCCTTTTGCCTTATCTATCAAATACGATAGGCCATTACTTTCCGCATCAAGATAAGGTGTATCTATCTGGTAAATATCGCCCGTAAACACGAACTTGCTGTTCTCCCCCGCCCTTGAAATAATGGTTTTCACTTCGTGCGGGGTAAGATTTTGTGCCTCATCCACAATAAAAAAGATCTTGCTAAGCGTTCGCCCGCGTATGAAGGCCAATGGCGTAATCGAGATCTTATCGTTGGTCACCAATTCATCCAGTTTGGCCTGCATTTTTACATCCTCGGCAAACTGGTCTTTTATAAATTTGAGGTTATCCCATATTGGTGCCATGTAAGGATCGATCTTAGAAGATACGTCGCCCGGCAGGAAACCGATGTCGCGATTACTTAAGGGTATAGTTGGGCGGGTGACAAAGATCTGGCGGTAATTTTTGCGTTGTTCCAAAGCACTTGCTAATGCCAGCAAGGTTTTACCGGTACCGGCATTGCCCTGTATAGTCACCAGTTTAATATCCTCATGCAGCAAAGCATGTATGGCAAAAGCCTGCTCTAAATTTCTCGGCTCGATATTTAGCACAGGCTGTTCGGTAACTTTTTCCAGTGTTTTGCTTTGCGAGTTGTAAAACGCGGCGGTTGTGCTATTTTTTCCGTTGAGGATGATAAAATGGTTGCCTGCATTTTCGGGTATGCTTACTGCATCGGCGGTAATTGATTCTGATTTATTCAGTTTGCTTAAAACCTTTTCTGTGATCTTGTTCAGCGTGGTTTTGCCGCTGTAGAGTTCTTCCAGATTTTTTACTTTACCGGTTTCGTAATCCTCAGCAAAAAGGTTAAGCGCTTTTGCCTTAAGACGAAGACAGATATCTTTTGATACCAGCACTACTTTTCTGTCCGGATGTTCAAATTGCACACCAAGGGCGGCATTAAGAATGCGGTGATCGGTTTTGTCAGAACCGAAAACCAGTTCGGCATCGGCGCTGGTGTTTTTGGTATCGAGGACTACTTTAAATTGGCCATGGCTTTTGCCATTTAACGGCAACCACTGGTTAATGAGGCGGTTCTTTGCCAGATCGTCCATGATGCGGATAAAGCTACGGGCCTCAAAGTTGCGCGTATCATTACCGGTTTTCACGTTATCCAGCTCCTCTAATACCTGTATCGGGATGGCAACATCATGCTCCTGGAAGTTTTCGAAGGCGTTATGGTCGTAAAGAATGACCGAGGTATCCAGCACAAATATTTTCTTCTTACCGTCTGCTTTTCCTGTAGATTCCTTCATGATGGCAAAATAGGCATTTGATTAATGAAGTAACAGCAAATGTTGAAAATGTTGTGATTGTTGGGAACAGCGTGCATCTCACAACAGAAACCTTGAGAAAAAATTGAAGTCTCGCAAAATCGCGAAGAAAATCTCTAATGAGAAACCTATAAAATGGAAAACGGAAGCCTCTCTTTCGAAATGACTTCCGTTGTTCCTTTCCTCGTATTGGCCTTAGCCGCTATGAAGCATCAAGTTTTGTGTGATCTTTAACCGACCTGACCTCTTCTTTGTTATAATGCGAACATTGATCTGTCTTTCATTCTCTGCGAATACTGATAAACCAGTTGTTGGTACGTTATATCAAACTTTGTCTGTTACCTTGCGGAGGCTGCTCCTTTAAACCCTGGCAAACCTGCGCTGTATCCCTGCTCTCGCGAGCCTGGCAGCTTTATGTTTGCGGATGTTAAACTTGCGTTTCCCCCCGAGGGGAAGTCGACTCTGTTGTTATTCCGTGCAACGCTGATCATCTTCTTCAATAGTGAATACCGATTTTCTCATTGTTACGCTAACGCCGATTGCTTCAAGGTCATTATCTAAGCCATGTCCTTCCGTAGAATTTTTTAGCCATGTTGATAACACCCCGCTAATTACTTTCCGGGTAAAATACCGTAGCATTTTGCTCCCTTCTAATGCAATTCAGGCACTTCCCTGATCTTTAGTTTCCCCGGAGGTTCACCCGATTCAGTTTCTGTAATCCTGTGAGGCTGTCAAAGTACGTCGTTCTTGATATTTACAATATCGGGACTTTTTGCTATCCATGTCAAGTGTTTCTTTTGAACAGGTTATTAACAGTATTTTAATGGTTGTTAACATCAACAAATACTGATTTGAACCTGATAAGTTGATCTATATAATGGTTATTAACATTGATAATTATTAACATTTAATACCAAAATTGTCATTTCGAACGAGCGACAGTGAGGAGAAATCCTGGTATTAATAAAAGTAAACAAGCATATAGTAACAGGATTTCTCCTCTCTCCTACGCACAGTCCGTCCCTACTGCTCCGTCGAAATGACACCAATTTGGGCTGCTGTTAAATCTTCTCTGTTAAATGTTTCCAATATCTTTTAGGTATATGACGCACGTGAAGCTTGGTATTCTTACGCGAAGCAATATTAACGCTATTAAAATAATTCTTCCATAGATGCTGGTAGATGCCTTCATCTTCGGTGTAGGCTGCGACAACATCTGCCGGGCGGCCGTTATTAGCAAAATCGAGGATGATAAACTCGGTATCGTGCAGATCGTAATAGATGCCATATTTACGCCGCAGGTCGTAGATCATCCACTTCATATCGGCATAACGGTTTTTGAAGTGACGAATTAATAATGGTAACACATTAAAATCAGGTTCAATACCCGCATAGAAAGAGCCATCCTGCAGTTTCTGAAATCGGATGAAAGCTTCCATCCTGTGTCGTTCACGACGGATTTTACATACCATTTCAGATACGCGCATCACATACTTATTGCCATAGTCTTCTTCGATATTTTCATCTGAATCGATAGCATAGCGAATAAAGCCGAGCAGATTATTATCCTCGCCAGGAATTTCTGCCAAATGCGCGGCATATAAACGCTGTACACCCATTGATGAGAGTTTTACTTTAAGCGTTTTAAGAACACGATTTGCTCTGGTCTCATCTGTTATAACTTGTAGCTTTTTGTCAAACAAAGCACCATCTATATATTCGCCCTGATGCAACTTAACTATGCCGAGCTTATGAGCATATACATCAAATACTGCTGTGAGCAATCCCTCAAAAGTTCCGTCATAAATAAGATTGGTCATCGTTAAAAAAGATTGAGTTGAGTTTGCACATTCTTTATGTACTTACTATGCGATGTGGCCAGGATAAATTGTTTAATGGCGTTGCCAGTCAGATCTCTGCGCTCAAATTCTTTGCTGTGACAAGTAATAAAATACCTGGCACGATTAACACTCACTCCTATTTTTTTTAACTGATCCCAATTTAACTTGCCAAATTTTCGGGCGCTAACTATTTTCTGTGCCGATAAAACACCTATGCCGGGCACACGCAAGATCATTTTCAGATCAGCACGGTTAACATCTACCGGAAACTCATGCATATTGCGGATCGCCCAGCTTAATTTGGGATCTATGTCCAGATCCAAATGAGGCTGACTGTTGTTCACTATTTCGCTTACATGAAAGCCATAATTACGCATCAGCCAATCGGCTTGGTAAAGACGGTTTTCGCGAACCATGGGCACACTTGTATTTAGGGCAGGCAAACGGCTATCCTCAAGCACCGGCACATAGCCGGAATAATAAACTCGTCTCAGCTTAAAATTCTTGTAGAAATAATTAGCTGAGTGCAGGATCTGATTATCATCCTCAGGCGTGGCACCTATAATTACCTGGGTGCTTTGCCCTGCCGGTGCAAACATAGGAGCCTTCTTAAACAGTTTTTTCTCTTCGGTATGCTGGATGATGGCATTCTTTAGATATCCCATCGGTTTGATCATATCCTGATGGCTTTTATCGGGCGCTAATAATTTTAAACCGGCTTCGGTAGGCATCTCCAGATTAACGCTTAACCGATCAGCATACAGGCCTGCCTCATTCATTAATTCATCACTGGCACCTGGAATGGATTTGAGATGGATATATCCGTTGAAATTATGTTCTAAACGAAGCTTTTTTGCCACGCGTACTAAACGCTCCATGGTAAAATCTGCATCTTTAAAAATACCGGAGCTGAGAAACAGCCCTTCAATATAATTTCGGCGGTAGAAATTAATGGTAAGGTCAACCACTTCTTGCACGGTAAAAGCCGCGCGTTGTATATCGTTACTCTTTCGGGATACACAATATGCACAATCGAAAATACAATGATTGGTGAGCAAGATTTTTAGTAACGACACACAACGCCCATCCTCTGTATAAGAATGGCAAATACCGTTACTGGCGTTACCTAAACCTTTATTCTCATTTTTGCGCTTGCTACCGCTGCTGGCGCATGATACATCATATTTAGCTGCATCAGCCAAAATATTTAATTTTTCGGTTATCCTATCTGCATCCATATCAAATCAAAAATACTAATATTTTTAGTATTTTTAAATTAATAAGAAAATTATTTAAATGCTTTTAGAATAAAGGCTCTATTATAAAATGAAAAAGTAAAGCCAGGCTTTACTATATTTATTTTATTAAACTGTTTACCTGTATGCCAGATTTAGATCCAAGCTTTTGCCAACATCTACAAGCTATAACCGAAGTTAAGTTAAGTGACGAGCACGTTTGTGAAGAATGCATGAAGCAGGGTACAACCTGGTTCCATTTGCGTACCTGCCAAACCTGTGGGGTTACATTGTGCTGCGACCAATCGCCGGAGCAACATATGACTAAGCATTACCATGTTACGCAGCATCCCGTCATTGCATCTGCTCAGCCAGGCGAGCGCTGGTTATGGTGTTACCCCGATGAGCAGTTTGCAGAGTATTGATCTACTCTGAGGCTTCCTCTCCTTTTTCGCCCAACTCTACTATATCGCCTTTTTTAAACAGGATGGCTTCGAGTGTTTTACGCCAAACGGGTTTCTTGCGCAGCAAAAATTCAAGGTCCATGCCGAAGTGTTTGAATTCCTCGTGCTGGGCATTCTGCATAATGGCTTTGGCTTGTTTATCGGTTTCTACGGAAATACGTTGTTCGTACCAGTTAATAGCTTCTGCTTCCTCGCCTAATGATACGATCATGCGGGCAAATGTGCGGGTTTCTGCAGAAAGTTCTTCTGGTGGTTCGTGGTATTGGTCAAATCCCATGGCGTTTATATTTTTAGTATAAAAGCAACGCCGGGCATTTTTGTTTTTTATAAGCGCTCCTGGTTATAGCACTTTCTCTGTTTTTTCGAGTTTCGTTTTATAAAACACAGCTATCGATAACCAAACTATAGTGAGATAGTAGAAAACATCATATAACCCGCGTTTTTTAAGCAGAAAAGCCACGAACAGCATACCGCCCGCAAAAACCATAATTGAAAGCCAGTCGGCCCGCAGGAAATAATTTTTTAAGCCATTGTACGTAATTAAAAACACTACCAGATACAAAAAGCTATTAGAAAGAGCAAATCCCTGCCCTTTGCCTAAGCTATTCAGCAAAATGGTGTCGCCCATCAAAGCCATCACTACGATAATGAAGAGCGGGATACGCGTTACAGAAAATAACCGGCGCTGATCGAGAATATCGGTTTTATTAAAATTACCCAGCACTATTTCGCCAACAGAAACATAGCTGAATGATGCTCTTTTAAACTGATAGATAATGCAAGTCATCAGAGACAAAAACGAACCGGCAGCCCAAACGTAGAAACTGAATCCGCCGATAACAACAGTAACGAATGTCATTAACATGCCAATAAAAAAGGCAAGCATATAATAGTTTATCATAACCATTAATATGCCTGCCAGTATTTTCTTCAGTTGCATCCCCGGAGATATTAGAATACCTCGTTGATGCTCATTTCGCGCAGTTCTTTCGGCTCGTTAGGGCGACCATTCTTGAATGCCTGGCGTGGTTTTAAGCCCAACAGATCAAACATGAACATATCTTCATCAAACGTAGGGTTAGGTGTGGTCAGCAATTTCTCGCCAGCGAAGATAGAATTAGCACCAGCCATAAAGCAAAGTGCTTGTTCTACAGTGCTCATCTCGGTACGGCCGGCTGATAATCTTACTACTGTTTTTGGCATGATGATACGCGTAGTAGCTATCATCCTTACCATATCCCAAACAGATACACGTGGCTGATCTGCCAAAGGTGTGCCCTTTACCGGCACCAGCGCGTTAATCGGCACTGACTCCGGATGCTTAGGCAGGTTTGATAATGTTTTAAGCATAGAGATACGGTCGGCAGTGGTTTCACCTAAACCGATGATACCGCCGCTGCATACAGAAATCTTTGCTTTACGCACGTGCTCTAAAGTTGTTAAACGGTCATCATAAGTACGGGTGGTGATGATACGTTTGTAATCATCTTCAGAAGTATCGAGGTTATGATTGTAAGCATATAAACCTGCATCAGCCAAACGTTGAGCCTGGTTCTCGGTAAGCATACCTAAAGTACAACAAACTTCCATATCCAGTTCATTAACGGCTTTCACCATATCCAGTACTTTATCAAAGTCGCGGTTATCGCGTACCTCGCGCCATGCAGCACCCATGCAAAGCCTTGATGCACCACCGTCTTTAGCACGTTTAGCAGCAGCTACAACCTCTTCTTTCGGCATTAAAGCATGCACATCAACGCCGGTGCTGTAACGTGCAGCCTGCGGACAATAAGCGCAATCCTCGGGGCAGCCGCCTGTTTTGATAGAGATCAATGAACTGATCTGCACCTCAGAATAATCCTTGTTTTCGCGATGGATGGTTGCCGCACGGTAAATAAGGTCTAATAAAGGTGAGTGATATATTTTTGAGATTTCTTCCTGCGTCCAGTCGTATCTTACTTCGGTCATAGCGTTTGGTTTACGTTAATATGTAATAAAGCATACCGCTTTAATGTGCAAATATTGAAAGATTATTTTTCTATTTCAATCAAAACAATGCTCCTTAAAGCCAAGCTCCTCAAAATCAAAATTATAATAAAAGCTTACTTGCCAACCATAATGGCAACAGAAAGCCTATACAGTCTGTAAAGGTAGTGATTATTATAGACGAAGCCACGGCGGGGTCTATACCTAATCTTTTCAATACTAATGGAATGCCTGCACCCGTTAAGCCTGCAACAACCAGGTTACCCGTCATGGCAAGGAAAAGCACCAGACCAAGCATGGGGTTTTTATCATATAATAAAGCAAATACCAGCACGATTAGCCCGTTTGCGGCACCGTTTATCAACCCTACCGAGATCTCTTTTAAAACGGTACGATAGGTTTGTCTATCGGTAAGGTCGCTTAGTGATATACGCCGTACAGTTACCGCCAAGGCCTGCGTGGCCGCGTTGCCCCCCATCCCACCTATAATGGTTACATAAGCTACGATGATTGGCAATTCTTCTTCTACATGCGTAAACTGCCTTATAACCGATGCTGCCAGGAAAGCCGTGCCTAAATTTATAACCAGCCATGGCAAACGGCTTTTTACCGCGTCTTTCCAGTTACCGCTCAGTTCCTCATCTTCAGATACACCGGAGATCTTCAAAATATCCTCGGTGTTCTCCTCTTCCATTACGTCGATAATGTCATCAACCATAATGCGTCCTAACAATTTCATGTGGTCATCAACTACAGGGATGCTCGTGAGGTTATATTGAGAGATCAGCTTTGCTACTTCTTCCTGGTCAAGATCGGCCTTTACGAACACGGGGTCGTGCTCATAAATATCACGGATCTTTACCTCACCACGGGCTTTGATAATATCTTTTATGGAAACAATACCCTGTAATATCTTATGATCATCAACCACATAGATGGTGTAAAACTCTTCCATCTCTTCAGATTGGCGGATGATCTCATCCAAAGCGTCTTTTTTATCCGAATTGATGTTTACACAGATCACCTGTGAGTTCATCAAACCACCCGCAGTATCTTCGGCATAGTTTAATAGTGCCCGGATACTGGTGGCATCTTCCTGATCTATCTCCTGAAGAATCTCCTGCTGGTCTTCCTCATCCATCTGACTGATAATGTCAGTTGCTACGTGATAATCCAGTTCCTCAACAATCTCTGTACGTTTTTCAGGATCGAGGCTTACCAACAAGTCTTCCGGGTGACTTTCCTCGGTCATCTCGGTAATTACCTCTGATGCTTCCTCTGTTGGCAGGATGTTAATAATACGCTCGCGGGCCTCTTGCGGCAGGCGTTCAAATAAAATAGCAATCTCCGAGGCATGGTAATCCTTCAGAACCAACTCTAATTCAGCATCATCACCTTCAAGGGCTGTTTTGATGCGAAGCAGATCGGATTTATCTATCTCAAATGATTGCATATGCAGGCAATTTAGGCATTTTTAAGCGAATATCGTGCCTGCCGCAGTGCGCAGTTTTAAGTTTGCAGTTGGCAGATCTTATCCGCTGTAATGGTATTTGATCTTTGCGGCGGTGAGTTTGTTCAACTTACTCATTACTACTTCTACCTGCGTTTTACGAACAGAGAATTGGATAGTACAATTCAATTCAGAGCGTTGCTCCAATACCTGTAACTGCTCTTCTTTGATGATCCGCATTACATCATTCATCTGCGGATACTCGAATGTAATAGTATAGATATCGTTGATGGTTTTCTCGATGATGTTAGCTTCAGCCAGCGCCATTTCTGTTGCTGTTTTATAAGCGTTGATAAGGCCGGGTACGCCTAACAGCGTGCCGCCAAAATAGCGTACAACTACTACCAACGTATTGGTAATATCTTTGGATAACAATGTGCTTAATATAGGCCTGCCTGCCGTACCTGATGGTTCGCCATCATCATTAACGCGGAAAACGGAACGGTCTATTCCCAGCCTGATGGCCCAACAATGATGATTGGCCTTTGGATGATCTATCTTAAGTTTTGCTACCAGCGGTTTAATATCGGCATCACTGTTTACAGGATAAGCATACGCCAAAAATTTGCTGCCACGATCGCGAAAAATAGCCTCTGCAGGTGCAGAAATGGTTTTGTAAGTATCGTCGAACAGCATTTACCAATTTTTAAGGTTTACCATGGCAATCATAACGATAGAAATAATGGCCAGCCCAAGACCAATTTTGTTGAGCTTGCTCAAGCGCTCGTTAAACACCACAAGGCCAACAACGGCACCTAAGGTGATAACACCAATGTTCATGGCTGAGAATACCAATGAAGGGCTTGATGAAAGAGCTTTGTGTGCTTTTAAATAAAATAAGATATTACCGAAGTTAGCCACGCCCAACACTAACCCGAAGGTAAGATGGTGCCAACGTATACGACTTTTGCCGGTAAATACTTTTATTAATAAGCTTACGATAGCTATTGTAAACGATAAAGCATAAATAAAAAAAAGCGAGGTAGTGTAAGGCACAGCTGTGAATGCTGCTACTTTTTTGAACAAAATATCTATCGCACCAAAACCGATGAATACACAGATGAGATAAACCCAGGCATTGCTCAAAACAGTACGGTTTGCAGTTCGTTTTTGCCAGGGAATAGAGCAAAGGATTGCAGCAAACCCTACAAGAAAACAGCCAAGCCTTGCTATGCTGAAACTATCCCCAAAAAGTAAGAACGCCGCAAACAATGATATAAACAACGATAAGCGCTGCGCCACATCCGTACGCACAATGCCGGCTACCCTTACAGATGCTGCCATGATCCAAAATATCAGTGGAAGTAAAATACCCACTGCTATATAAACACCAACTGTGCCTGCTGAACATCAAATGCTTTAAGATCGGGCTTAAAAAAGACCCATGTAAGCAACATAGCCATTGCATAGTTCCAGGTAATAGCCTGGAAAATATCTATACCATAGCGGCGTGCAACTTTTAACAAAACGGATACAATTACGCTGCAGCAAACGCTCAGAAAAACAAATAGCATCAGACGGGGGATTTATCGGTTATTTGTAAATATCTGTAAATTATCGTTACCTATTGTTTGGCTACTTTCATTTTTACCGCTGATGAAAGGTGCCCTTATTCCCCTATCTAAAGTTGATGAGCCTGTAAAAACTCTTGCTTCATCCCAAAAACCTGCATCGATAAACGCCTGTAATGTTTTGGCACCACCCTCTATTATAACAGATTGTATATCTTGCAAGTATAACTGGTACATAATGTATTGCGGTACGTAGTTATCGAAGTCTTCCAACTGGATATATTTGATATTATCATCAACATCAAATTTTTCTGCGTTGAAAACAAAGGTCTCTACTGTTTTATCAAATACATGATAACTGTTATCCAGCTTCAAATATCTGTCTATAATAACTCGTTTAGGAGAACGCCCTTCTGCGTGGCGTACATTTAGTTGGGGGTTGTCAGCTAATACGGTGTTCTTACCCACCAATATTGCATCTTCATCTGCCCGCCACTGATGTACTAATTTGCGGCTTTCGATGCCTGTTATCCAATGCTGTGTACCATCAGCAGGAGCAAAAAAACTATCGGCAGTTTGTGCCCATTTTAGAATAATGTACGGGCGATGCTTTTGTACACGGGTAAAAAAGCGACGGTTAAGCTGCAGGCACTCCGCCTCCAGCACCCCAACGGTAACATCAATACCTGCAGCCTGCAGTTTTTCTATCCCCTTGCCATCAACCTGCGGGAAAGGATCGCGGCAGCCTACTACAACTCTTTTAATTTGATGTTTAATGATCAGATCGGCACAGGGTGGCGTTTTACCATAGTGTGCGCAGGGCTCAAGCGATACATAAATAGTTGAGTTTTTTAAAAGCTCACCAGCATTATCGTAATTGTCTGTCACCATTTTAACGGCATTCACCTCTGCGTGGGCTTCGCCATATTTTTGGTGATAACCCTCGCCGATTATCCGGTCTTCATGAACGATAACGGCACCTACCATTGGGTTTGGACTAACAGAGCCGGCACCCAATGAGGCCAACTCCAAACAGCGTTGCATATATAATTCGGGTGATGCCATTGTGCAAAAGTAGCTTTTATGTTACTTTGTTGCATGAAAACTATTAAGGATGTGATTTTATCCTTTAAAGATGGCCTGCATAAACTTTATGCGCCGCGCGAAGCCGAAGCAATCGCTATGCTGGTATTAGAAGAATTAACAGGAATGTCCCGCGCCAGGATAAAAGCTTTTGAGAACGATGATATACCCGCTGAGGCCGTAGAAAAACTTTACCCTATCCTTGATGAACTAAAAACAGGAAAACCTGTACAGTATATCTTAGGCACAGCCGAGTTTTATGGCTTACGTTTCCTGGTTAACCCTGCAACGCTTATCCCACGCCCGGAGACCGAGGAACTGGTATCCTGGATTCTCGAAACAAGTCAAAAGTCGAAAGTCCAAAGTCAAAAGCCATTACGGATTTTGGATATCGGGACGGGTACCGGATGTATTGCCAGTACTTTGAAAAAGCATCTTAACGATGCTCAAGTTAGCGCTATAGATATATCTGCGGATGCTTTGAAAACCGCAAGACAGAACGCTTTGATAAATGAAACGCCAGTGAATTTTTTTGAGGTCGACATACTCAACACGGAAACGCACCAACTCATTTCAGACGAGTACGATATTATAGTAAGTAACCCACCTTACGTAACGCCGTCTGATAAATTGCAAATGCATACCAACGTTACAGACTTTGAGCCTCACACAGCGCTGTTTGTATCGCAGGAAGACCCTTTAATATTCTACCGCACCATAGCAGAATTTGCAAGACGGCAGCTTGCAAAAGGCGGTTTGTTATTTTTTGAGATAAACGAATCTTATGGACAAGAAACCGTTGATATGCTAACCGACAAAGGTTTTAAAGATATAGAGTTAAAACAAGACATGAGCGGCCGCGACCGAATGGTAAAGGCCATCACAACCTGAATTAAAAAAGAAAACCCGGCCATTGAGCCGGGTTTTCTTTTTTAATTCAGTTATACTTTCAGGCATTCTGGATAGAATTGTTCCAGTCATCAGCGGTGCTTTTCACTTTTGATTTGGCATCGCTGTAGCCATTTTCCGCATAATTTTTTGCTTTATCTTTAGCACCTTCATAAGCATCTTGTGCATCACCTACTGCACCGTTAAACTTTTGTTTCACGTTATCAACAACGTTGTTGCTATAACTTTTAACACTATCTGCAGTGCTTTGTGCTTTGTCTTTAGCTTTGTTTACAAGGTCGTTTACGTAATCAGCAATGTCGCCGCGTAAATCCTCACCTTTTTCCGGAGCCAATAATAAACCTAAAGCGGCGCCCGCCGCAGCACCAACTAACAATGCTGCTATTACTTTTGCTTGATCTTTCATAAATGTTACTTTTTAGTAGACGATTTGTATAGAAGTAACAAATACCATACCGCTGTGTTTAAATAATTTTTAAATAGTTAAGTTTAACGAACTGCGTTATTAAATTAAAGCAGCATAAAACATAAGCTGAAATTATTACCCTTTAAGGATGAAATGGAGTGATTTTATAATAGAGATGCAAGACCTGCATTTTAGAAAAATGCTTTTCCTGATATGTTTTGCCGCGGCCGCTGTTTTGCTGGTGTTAAAATACTGGCTGTTGCCATTGATCCATCGGCGCTTATACGTGGTATACCGGCTGTTAAAGTGGATAATTGATTTCCTGATCCTGTTAACCTTCTCGGTTATTGCCATTGCTGCATCAGGGTTTTGGCTTAGCGGCAACAATCATCGCGGTGGGTTATAAACAAAAACATCCGCCTTTTAAGGGGCGGATGCTTGTTTGGTAATCTTAGTTATATATGATATATTAAACTACTTTTACGTTTACGGCATTTAAGCCTTTACGGCCGTTTTCAACATCATATTCAACTTTATCGTTTTCAC
>JAESTD010000224.1 GCA_016763755.1 Mucilaginibacter sp. | reverse complement strand
TTCGGATCAGGCCCGGTAGGATTGATGGCGCAAAAAGCGGCCTGGATCAATGGCGCCAGCAGGGTGATCGCGATCGACCCGCTGGATTACCGTTTGGAAAAGGCAAAAGCAGTCAACAAAGTTGAAACGCTTAATCCGCACAAAGTTGATGTGATCGAAGCCATCCGGGAAATGACAGGCGGACGTGGTGCCGATGTCTGCGTGGACGCAGTGGGTTTTGAGCCCGAGCGCAGCCTGCTGGATAAAGCCAAAGCGGCCTTTAACTTCGAGGTAGGTAGCATGAAGGTACTGGACATGGCCTTCAAAGCCGTTCGCCGTATGGGGACGGTATCCATAGTGGGTGTTTACGGATCAACTTACGATAATTTCCCTTTACACCGGCTATTCGATAAAGGCATCATCCTGAAAATGGGGCAGGCACCGGTTATCAATTATGTCGATCATCTGATCAACCTGGTAAAAGAAGAAAAAGTTGTACTGGACGATATCATTTCGCACCAGTTGCCGCTCAGCGAGGTGACCAGGGGCTACGAGATATTTGACAAAAAAGAAGACGACTGTGTCAAAGTGGTCTTGAAACCCTGAACTACACCTTACATCAATAGCATCACTTTTAAAAATAGACCATATGAGCAATCAGGGAAAATGGGCGCTGATCACCGGCGCAAGCAGCGGGATAGGATACGAACTGGCGAAATTATTCGCCGCGGACAAGTTTAACCTGGTCATTGTTGGCCGCAACAAAAGCGAACTGGAAGCAAAAGCGACAGAGTTTCGCGCTTCGCATATTGAGGTGGTTTGCTTCGAGGCAGATCTCTCCAAACGCGATCAGGTATTTGATTTTTGTAATGAAGTCACTTCAAAAGGCTACCGGATAGACACCTTAGTGAATGACGCCGGGCAAGGTGCTTACGGTTTGTTCCAGGACAATGCGCTGGATCGTGAACTGGATATTATTGATCTGAACATCGCGTCGCTGACCATCTTAACCAAGCACTTTGTTAAAGAAATGGTAGCACGAAAAGAGGGTAAGATACTTAACCTTGCATCGGTAGCCAGCAAAGCGCCGGGCCCGTGGCAGGCAGTTTACCACGCCACTAAAGCGTACGTTTTGTCGTTCAGCGAAGCCATCCGGGAGGAATTGAAGGCATCAAATGTCACTGTCACCGCTCTCATGCCTGGCGCTACCGATACCGATTTCTTTAACAAAGCACAGATGCTGAACAGCAAGGTCGTGCAGGACAAAGGCTCTTTATCCGATCCTGCCGAGGTGGCTAAAGATGGTTATGACGCATTAATGGCGGGCAGTGACAAGGTTGTATCGGGCTTTAAGAACAAAGCGCAGGTAGCGATGGGCAACCTGACGCCGGACAGCACCCAGGCACATATTTTCAATGAAATGCAAAAGCCTGTTGACGATAGGTAGATAAAGCTTCCTTAACATCCAACAATTCACCTTTTCAGATTTCAATTCGAAGGAACGGGATCCAGCGATTAGCCGCTTGATTGCTGATGGTCATCCTAAGGGAAAGGAGATGAACGCCTGGAGCACAAAAAACAGGCAGTACTACCGCAACCTGAATAATGTCTGCAATCCAAACAAGTTTTTTTACCTTTACTCCTAAACGGGGTAAAGGTAACTTTTTACTTGTACCTTGACCTTTGTGCTGACCAGATCAACCAATTGATCGACAGCGAACGCAATAAATTTTTCAAACCGGCAAATGCTATACCATTCGGGAATTAATAAGATCATTTTAGTAGGACAAATCGCGACAGAACCTTTCCTGCAGAACGAAAAAATAAAGGCGTACCACTTTACTTTGCTTACCAAGGAGATACATGACAAACAAGGGGTACAGGTTGAACACCTGGAGTACCATCGGATCATCCTTCCTTTTTACACCGTACCGCAGGGCTTAAATTTGCAAAAGGGGTTATTGGTGTATCTCGAAGGGAAGATCCATACGTTTGCCTGGACCGACGAGCAAAACATTAAAAGATATGATACGGAAATTCTCGGCACACAGATCAATTGCTTGTTAGATGCCAAAAATTCAGTTTAAAAATTACCGTCTGCTTATCCTTCACGAAATGATCGATTTTCCATGATCTCGTTTAGTTCCCGGTATACACATTCCGATGCGGGCGGCTAACCATCAATAGCGCCAGTCTCCCTGAAAATAAAATAATCGTCCCGGCTTTCATGCTAACGTGGCGGTAACGCCTCTTGCCTGGTTTGTCCCGGGCGGAGAGGATAAGCAATTCAGCCGGGATTTGCGGAGTCATGCTTTAGTAGCATCTTTTTCATCAACAAGACATTAGCGAGCGGACTGCCCGGGGCTTGTTTCTGGCATTAAATAAAATTAACAACTAATTTCATCTGGGTTTGTTAAACAAATTTTTGATCTTGCTGACTAGGATTTCTGTTTTAAGGAATTGCATCGTAGCTTTAACGCATATCTTTTTTAATGAATCTCAGAGACGACGAGCATTTATCCCTTATAGTTGAAAGCGCACCGATCGGTGTAGCGATTTTGGACGCAGGTACACTTTTCATCGAATTGATCAACGATAAGTTCTTGGAAATTGCCGGTAAACCTAAAGGGGATTTGTTGGGAAAATGGTATTGGGAGCCATTTGCGGAAGCCCGCGAACTTTATGAAACAGCCTTAAGCGATGTGGCCAGGACAGGTGCGCCCTTTTATGCGGATGAGATCAGGCTCATGCTTATCCGGTACGGATCAGAAGAATGGATCTATGTCACTTTTGTCTACGCAGCGCTACAGGACAACGCGGGTAAAATCAGCAAAGTGGCGGTATGGGTATTGGAGAATACGGAAAAGATAAAAGAACGTGAGCTGATCAGTGCCAGCGAAAAACGGCTTAGGGCATTAGTGACGACAACTACTGACGTGGTTTACAGTCTGAGCGCTGATTGGGAGATCATGTATCCGCTCGACGGGCGCGGATTCTTACAGGATACCCATGAACCCATAACGGGCTGGCGCAAGCAGAACGTATACCCGGACGACATGGACTTGGTGGATGCCACCATTGCTGAAGCGATAAGGGAGAAAAAAATATTTGAACTGGAACACCGCGTGCTGCGTGCGGACGGTTCGCAGGGCTGGACGATCTCAAAGGCCGTTCCGATACTGGATGAAAAAGGGGAGATCACGGAATGGTTCGGAACGGCTTCGGATATCACCCTGCGCAAGGAAGCAGAGCGATCGATGGAGGTGACCAATCAGGAGCAGGCCGCAACCAATGAAGAGCTTATCGCCAATATTGAAGAACTGGCATTGGTCAATCAGCAGTTAGGAGAAGCGCGGCAGAAAATAGAAGTAGGAGAAATAGCGCTGCGTCTGGCGATCGATGCGGCCAATTTCGGCACTTGGTTCATCCATTCGGCAACCCGGGAATTTATTACGGATGCACGGTTAAAAGAATTGTTTGGCTATTATCCTGATGAACAGTTATCCATTGAACAGGCTATTGCACAGATCCGTGAAGACTACCGGGATTTTGTTTCCGCAAAGCTTGAGAATGCTATTTATAACCATGGTGATTATGACGTAAGCTACCCGGTGATCGGGCTACATGATAACCGCTTGCGGTGGTTGCGTGCGATCGGGAATTTGAAGGCTGATCCTTCGGGCACATTTTCGGCCTTCACCGGCGTGGTGATGGACATCACTGAGCAAACACTGGCCAGTGAAAAATTACAGAATGCCTATGAGCAGTTACGGCTGTCACGTGAAGCCGCGGAGTTGGGTTTCTTTGACCTGGACCTGACCAAGAATACGCTGGAATGGGATGCCAGGTGCCGGGAGTTGTTCGGGGTTTCGCATAACGAACCGATCACATATGAGAACGATTTTGTAAACGGATTGCATCCCGATGACCGTGACCGGATACTGGCGGTCATTGCTCAAGTCTTCGATAACTCAGCGACGAATGGTGTGTATGATGTGGAGTACCGTACCATAGGCGCGGAAGATAAAAAGTTTCGCTGGGTACGCGCGAAGGGCCAGGCTTATTTTGATAATGAGGATAGGCCGGTCCGTTTTATCGGTTCTGTGTTGGACATTACGGAACAAAAGGCCGATGAATTGCGCAAGAATGACTTCATCGGTATGGTCAGCCATGAATTGAAAACACCGCTTACGTCGCTGACGGGGATCATCCAGGTCGCCGATAAAAAACTCAAAAACAGTGAAGATAGGTTTTTGGCCGGTGCGATGGAGAAAGCCAACGTACAGGTGAAGCGGATGAGCAATATGATCAACGGCTTTTTGAACGTTTCCCGCCTGGAATCAGCTAAATTATCCATCGACAAATCGGCGTTCGATGTCGAACAACTGATCGAGGAAGTTGTGAGCGAGACTAAACTGACCTTGATCAGCCACGTTATAAGATTTGAACGTTGCCGGGAAATGCCTGTGTTTGCTGACAGGGACAAGATCGGATCGGTGATCACCAACCTGATCACTAACGCAATCAAATATTCCCCCAAGGGAACGACTGTGGAGGTCAGATCCGATATAGTAAAAGAGCGTGTGCAGATAAGTGTCAAAGACGAAGGTATGGGTTTAAAGCCACAGGACCGGGATAAAGTTTTTGAACGTTATTTCAGAGCTGAAAACCACATCAATGTTTCCGGGTTCGGCATCGGCCTTTATTTGAGTGCGGAGATCGTGCAACGCCATAATGGTCATATCTGGGTGGAAAGTGAACTGAATAAAGGCTCCACCTTTGCTTTCACGCTACCCTTATAACAACAAAGCCCTTTTTGGAACTTGTTTAAAAAACAAACTGTTCAGTTGTTTATTTTTTTAACTCGTTATCGGTAAGCCGAGCCCGGTCATGATGCGTCTGGCCAGTATCTATTTAGGCCTCAAACCGGAGGAAACTACCGTGATTGGGGATACGATGGAAACAGCCATAATTGGCGGGTTGTATATGGGATTTAAAAGCATCCTGGTCTTATAAGGCATTGCCGACAAAAACCAGGTGAACCGCTATGCTTACAAAGCCAGCCTGGTCGTGGATTCAGTGGATCAGATCCAAATTCCGTTTTTCCTGGTGGTAGGCTATTTGCAAAAAGTAAATTCACAGGATAAGGCGGAAGAAACGCGTGTAATAAAATTACCCCCGTGAAGGTTAATGTGGATACCGGGCCGCCGGCTGAAGACATAAAGCGCACCAAAAAAGAAACTTTTATGAGCGAAGGTAAATTACAACGCTTGATCAGCGCACGGTAAGAAGGTTTTACTACCGTAATGGCGGAAATCCGGAGCGGCAATCGCTCGACCGCTTTTTCGAAGCATTATGTGATAAAAAATATGCAGCAAGCAACCGACTTTTAATGCTGGAAAAATGGAGATTTTGGTTTACAATATAAATTACTTGGGACAAAATAAAAATAGACCTTTAGTTGTTTTTTAACGACAAATGTCGTGTATTTTAGTATGAAAAATAACTACAAGTAGCAATAAGCCAATCACAAATAAGCCAAAGAATACCACTTTAAGATTGGTAAAAGCTGGCAAAAACAAATAAGATATTAAAGAAGCGAAGCCCTCTGCAACAATGGAACCGGGTTGCAAACCGATAAATCTGAGAGGGCTGTCGTTATTCATTATGAATTACTTTTATAGCCAAATGTTCTCTTATAGCGATAATCAGTTCAACAATGCTATTGAACCTTTGATAAGAATAATCTAATGGCGATAATTTATTTTTCATTTTTAAAAACCTAATTGTTCCTTCAGGTAAAGGAATAATATGATTTATCGAGCCTCCATCTAATAATCTGTGGGCAAAGATATTTCTTTCTTCTATGACAAAATTTAAGTCTTGACTTAATGTATTGTTTTTTTTGCCTTCCGGTTGTCTTTTTGAAACATAAGAATTATACCAACCTTTATCTCTTTCAGCTATTATTTTAAATATTTGTCCTTTATTCCCCAATGTAAACCTTTCATCACCCATTATTAATAGCATCATGTCAGATGTTTTTTGCTTGTCGTCGCCGCAAAAATATTTTACAATATACATGTTCAACAACTGCTCTAACAACGCCATCTCTTGTAGGATTGTCCCCCTGTACAAAATTGCTGTGGGAATAAAATTCTTTCTTTCCATATTTAATATGAATGTATAATGTAAATAAGAAACAAATTATAAAATTTATCAATAAAATTTGGTAGTTATTGGGACAAGAGTTCTATCTCTATAAGCAAATAGAAATAACATGACAACGCCAGTTCTGCTTCTGATACGCAGTTTACATTTCTGCGGGTATTGTTTTTCACGGGAGAGAAGCAACCAGTCATTCAGGTTATTGCAGGCTACTGTCCGTAAAGGCATCCGGGAGCTATAGGGATAATGTTATCTCCCGCATGTATTGGCCCAAACAATCTAACTTTCAGCCTGCCCTTTCCGGCTCTTCGACCGGCTTAGCCTTCACGATGCTTTCCTTTAGTCAAAAAGTCCAACCGCCATCGCGCCTTAAGAAACCCCGGCTGATAGGT
>JAESTD010000018.1 GCA_016763755.1 Mucilaginibacter sp. | reverse complement strand
AAGTCTTTGGCATCAAAAGGGTCGATTGTGAAAGTAAGCACATCCCTGAAATCGCGGCGTTTAGAAATTTCTTCTTCCGAGATCACGTCCGGTATTTCTTCTGCCTCGCGTTCAACTTCCGCAGGGAAACTTAGCGGGAAACCGTACTCAGCCAGAATGGCGTTCATCTCGGTATCGTTCTCACCTTGCTGACCTAATACATGCTTAATACGACCTGCAGGATTTTTAGCACCCGCCGGCCAATCGGTTATCTCGGCAACTGCCTTTATTCCGTTTTTAGCGCCGTTCAACTCGCTCAGTGGGATGAATATATCATGCATCATCTTGCGGTCATCGGCCAGCAAGAACGCATAATGCTCTGATAAACGAACCACGCCTGTAAACTCTGTTTTGTGGCGTTTAAGGATTTCGATAATCTCGCCCTCTTTACGTTTACCACGACTTTTGGCATATACATACACTTTCACCCAGTCGCCATTTAAGGCGTTGCGAAGTTTTCGCGGTGCTATGTAGATATCACTTTCAAACTCATCATCAGTAACAATAAATGCTGAACCGTCGTTAGTTAGATCAACCTTACCCTCAACAAAGGTTTTAAGCTCAAGCAGTTGGAATTTACCCGGCGAGATCTGTTTGAGTACGCCTTTAAAGGTTTCTTCATCCAATATATCGTTGATAACGGCACGAGCCTCGGGGTCGCGAACATTTAATTTGGCTGATACTTGTTTATAATTGAGCGGCGTGTTGCCATTTTGCTCAAATATGTCCAACACCATTTGCGTTAGCACCTGGTCGATGGATTTATTTTTCTTATTTTTTTTTGACATAGATAGAACTTGCGCTAAGATACCAATTGTACCCGCTAATAAAACTTACAATACAAACATAACAGTTTTAAAACGCCTATTGTTAGCGCTGGTATCAACTAATGGTGTACCCGCCAATAGTCTAAAGTCAAAAGTTTCTTAAACTCTAAAAAATGTATACTTTTAAACAGCAATGGAAGCAAAAAATAATCCTAAAACCATACGCGCCTGGGCCATGTTCGATTGGGCAAACTCGGCGTATAATCTTGTTATCACATCTACTATTTTCCCGGCTTATTATGTGGCTATTACCCAAAACGAGGCTATTGGTAATAAAGTAAATTTCTTCGGGATGACCTTTATTAATACCGCCTTAACAGATTACGCTCTTGCTACTGCCTATCTGATAATGGTGATTCTGTTACCGGTTTTAGGTGCTGTTGCTGACTATCGCGGTAATAAAAAGATTTTCATGCAATTCTTCACGTTATTGGGTTCATTGGCCTGCTGCGGGTTGTTTTTCTTTAAAGCATCAACGCTCGAGTTAGGTGTGATCTGCTTTGCGCTGGCAGCCATAGGTTACAGCGGTGGTTTTGTTTTTTACAATTCCTATCTCCCAGAGATCGCCACAATCGATATGCAGGATAAGGTAAGCGCTAAAGGTTTTACCTTCGGATATATTGGAAGCGTTTTATTGCAATTAGTATGTTTTGCCTTTGTGCTGAAACCGGAAATCTTCGGGATAACAGATAAATCATTACCCGCCCGTATTTCATTTTTATTGGTCGGTATCTGGTGGATAGGTTTTGCTATGATCCCTTTCAGTGTGTTACCAAAAGGAAGCCCCAATGCGGAAACCCATCATAAAAATATTGTAAAAGGTGGTTTTGATGAGTTAGGAAAAGTTTGGAAAAAAGTAAAATCGATGCCTTTGCTAAAGCGCTTTTTACCATCTTTCTTTTTCTACTCGATGGGGGTACAAACCATTATGCTGGTAGCTACTGGTTTTGCAGCTAAAGAACTTAAGATGGAGACATCGGCCTTAATCCCCATAATTCTTATTATCAGATTGTGGCTATTGTAGGTGCTACGCTGATGTCGCGCTTATCTGATAAATACGGTAATGTACGCATATTGATATTTGTGGTATTTATCTGGATAGGCGTATGTATAGCCGCTTATTTCACCACAACTTCCACCCAATTCTATATTGTTGCTGTGGTGGTGGGCTTAGTAATGGGGGGAATACAATCCTTGTCAAGATCAACTTATTCTAAATTTTTACCACAAAACATTAGCGATACTGCATCCTTTTTTAGCTTTTATGATGTTACCGAAAAGCTGGCTATAGTAGGGGGATTGTTTAGTTTTGGTTTTATAGAAGAAATTACCGGCAGTATGCGAAATTCTACCCTGGTTTTGGGAACATTCTTCGTGGTAGGGCTGTTACTGTTGTTTTCATTGCTGAAAGCCGAAAAGATCTCAAAGAAAAATACGGACTTTAGCGCCAGTTAATATTTGCTGATGACCATAGACTTATTTATTCCCTGTTTATTGACCAGTTGTACCCTGAAACTGCTTTTAATACTGTAAAAGTATTAGAGAAAGCCGGTTGCGCTGTCAACTATAATCCCGAGCAAACTTGCTGTGGACAACCTGCATTTAACGCCGGTTTTTGGGATGATGCCAAAACAGTGGGCAGTAAGTTTCTGAATGATTTTAAAGAAGATAGTGTCATCGTATCACCTTCGGCATCATGCACAGGCATGGTGCGCAATTATTACAGCGATCTTTTTACCAATACCATGTCGCACAATAAGTGCCGGAATATTCAGGGCAACATTTATGAGTTGAGCGATTTTCTGGTGAACATCCTGCAGGTTGATTATTTTGGTGCTGAACTGGATGGCCGGGCCGTTTACCATGACAGCTGCGCCGGCCTGCGCGAATGCCATATCAAAGCAGAGCCCCGCCAATTGCTTGAAAAAGTACACGGACTGGAATTGGTTGACCTGCCTGCCGGCGAAACCTGCTGCGGCTTTGGTGGTACCTTTGCGATTAAGTTTGATGCTATTTCAACAGCCATGGCGCAACAAAAAGTGGACAATGCATTGTCTGTTGGAGCTGAATACATTATCTCAACAGATGCCTCATGTTTACTGCATTTACAGGGCTATATAGATAAGAACAACATCCCATTAAAAACCATGCATATTGCCGATGTACTGGCAAACGGATGGGGTAATGTATAACCACTGATTTTTTAGATCGAGTTGATTGATGTGATTTTTTCGCTGTCGATCTTACTACTGAATACTATCGACTAACAGTTGCAAATCAATACTCAAGTCCCCAATCTTTGCCTTTATCAACGGCAGGTACTCCCTTACTCATCCATACCGGCATCGGTGCGCCTTTTAAAAAGTGATCAAAAAATTGTGCTTCGCGGATGGTGATATCTTTGCGGTTCTGGCGTTTTACCAGGTTGTGGGCTTCATCATTATACTGTAGCAACCAAACGGGTTTTCCCAAACGGCGCAGGGCAGTAAACATCTCAATACCCTGATACCATGGCACTGCGCCATCAGCATCATTACTCATGATCGCCACAGGTGTTTTTACTTTCGGAAGTTGAAATAGCGGGGAGTTTTCAATGTATAGCTCCGGTTTATCCCATAAAGTTGCACCAATGCGGCTTTGTGTTTTTTCGTATTGAAATTGCCTGTTAACGCCGCTTTCCCAACGGATACCGCCGTAGGCCGATGTCATGTTGGCTACCGGTGCGCCTGCCCATGCAGCTGCATACATATCTGTTTGGGTAATAAGATAAGCTACCTGGTAACCACCCCAGCTTTGACCCTGTATGCCAACACGACTACCATCAACCCATGGATTTTTCTTTAATGATTCTACCCCCGAGTTGATGTACTCAACGGCAGAAGCGCCCGGATGCCCTGCATCATAACTGATATCTGGTGCAAAAACCAAATATCCGTTACTCACAAACCAGCTAATAGGCAGGCGGGAAGGGGTTGGTGCTGGCGGAACATAATTGTACAAACCATCAGATAACTTCTCATAAAAATAAGCGATCAGCGGATACCGCTTTGCAGGGTCAAAGTCTTCCGGCTTGTATAAAATACCTTTTGATTTATGACCTTTCGGAGTAGTCCATTCCACTAACTCGGCGGTCCCCCAGTTATAGTTAGCCTGCTGCGGATTGATGGCACTAAGTTTTGTTTCCTGTTTCAAATCAGCAGAAACGTAAAGATCGGGAGAATGCGTGTAGCTCTCTTTGGTGTAGATAAACGCATCCGCGTCTTTAGCTTTTAGCAGGTCGCTGTATTTCATTGATACCAACTGCGCTGCAAGTTTGGGTTCACCCTCGCCGTTCATATGTTTGGTGTAATAACCCCATTGCTTGTTACGATCGTTTTGTGCAATAAGCCACAAATTAGCTTTCGTTGGGATAAATTTCTCTTCAGGATCCGCGGGATTGTAACGAAATACAATTTTGTTCTTTCGCCCCAAGTTATCAGTAAAGTTATTGGCGCGGCCGGTAGCCGGGTCTATCTTCCAGATATCATAACGGTCATATATCAACACGTGGTTATCACGGGCTTCCCAACCGGCAAGGCCATAGGCTGCAGGATCATCGGGTATATCATTTTCCTCATCGCCCAGTTTGGTAGTAATAGCCGAGGTGATGTTCCGCTTTTTGCCGGTATTAACATCATACGTAAACCATTTCTGGAGTTTTAAATCAAACCATAGCACAAAATTACCATCAGGAGAAATGCTGTAGTATCCTTTTAAACGATTGTTTATACGGATGCGCTGGCCGGTGTTGGTATTGATTAGATACGCTAATTTCGACGACCCGCCTTCCCATTGAGATTGCACCCTCGCGCCAGTATCGGTAAGACCTAACACAAATGTGGCATCCTTGTTATTATCCGGCAGCATCACATCGCGAATGGCAATATCTCCTAACTGTATCACCCTGCGGTTACCTTCTTTAAGATTGATTACTGCCTGATAGTTGCGTTTTAATTCACGTTGCAGGTTCTTTAATTGTTGCGGTTGCAGGTAATCGTCTTTGTAGTTCCAGATATCCAGGCGTGCGTGCTCAAAATCAACCAATGTGGTATCAGCCAGTTTGGGAATAGGAGCTGTGCCGAAGAATAATTTATTCCCGCTTTTGCTGAATTGTACCTTTCCATCGCCGCTCACGGCCCATTTAGCGGGTACACCGGCTATGCCTGCGCTGGCGATGACCGTTGCGCTATCCTCACCTAATTTACAGTAGTAAAGTTTAAACGGTTTCACCTGAGCTTTCTCTGGATTTTTCTCGGCCGTAAAAGCCAGTTGCTTACCGTTTTCATCAAAAGTGATATTCTTGTAATTTCCTTTGCCTGTACTGATAGATTTTAATGTATCGTGTTCAACATTATACAGGAATAGGCCGGATTTTACTTTGCTATTCTTTTTCGGAGCTGTTACCGAGAATGCCAGCCATTTACCGTTCTTAGTCAGTTGAAATTCGCTAACATATTGAAATTTACGTTTTTTGCCGTTGGCTAATTGGTTAATAGTCAATTCTGCTCCATCCTTAACCGGCGGCGCTATAGTGTTAGCCACAGCCTTTTTTGAAGTATCAGTAGCTGCAGGTTTCTTCGCTGTATCGGCAGGTGAGAGATAAGCTATTACAGATGCTTTCTCTGCAATTTTGAAAGTGCTGATCGCCGGTACCTTT
>JAESTD010000017.1 GCA_016763755.1 Mucilaginibacter sp. | reverse complement strand
CGTAAACAGATAGTATCAATGTATTATCAGCGGAAGACCTTCGAAGCAGAGTTAGCGAACTACAAGGGTCAGGAGCGTGAGTTAGCTAACAAATTGTCTAAACTTAGGCAATCAATACTAAGCATGTTTTATAAGAAACGAATCGTACGTTTTGCAGATGAGTTAAGTGCACTTAAAGATAAGGTAGAAACTCTATCAAATGTTAGTCACAAGTCATTTATAAATCTAAGATTCGAATTCGAGGATGCTGGCGTTCGCAACAGCTATTCAGACCTTACAAGTGCTTTTGCAACACTTAAATCTGCGAATAAGATATGGGATATAGTAATGACGCAGTTGAATCTTGACACTAAAGCTGCTGCAGGTACTTCAATTGAACGAAATGAAATTAAGGTAGACTTCAGCGGTATAGATGTCATACGAACAACCGATGACGTGTTACATATTGAGAATTTTAATGGAGGAGATTTCTTTCTCTATCCTAACTTTATAGTTTACTTTAAAAACAATGATGAGATTGCTCTGATCGACTACAACGACCTTTATATCTTATACGACAAACAAGAGTTTTTAGAAGAGAAACAAAACATTCCAGCAGACACCACAGTAATTGGTGAGACTTGGTACCGCGTTAATAGAGACGGCAGCCCGGACAAACGGTTTGCCTCTAATTACAAAATCCCAATCGTTCACTACGGCTCTTTACATCTAAAGACTGCTTCCGGAGTAAACGAGCTTTACTACATAAGCGACGTCAAAAAGGCAGAACATTTTGTAACTCAGTTTAATCTCTATCAATCTATGATACGAAAGTTTAGGTAAGTCTTTTATTGCGGCGCTTCAAGAACCTGGTTAGCAATTCTAACTTCAATTTGAGGCTTACCCTTATAGTCTACAATAGTTCCTATGACAAGTATCTTCTTACCCTTAGATGCAATAACTCGATTACTTAGAGCAACAGCATCACCTTTAAACACCAACGTTAAAGGGTTATTAGGATATGGTGCGCCAAGGTTTACAAGTACCATGTCCTCAAATTTCTTATAGTCAGCAACTACGCCTTGAACTGCTACTCGTTCTCCGATGTGCTGGCTAACTTCTTCCAATTTGACACCTGCAAAACCAGCTTCATTAGACATCTGTTTGACTGTTGGAGGTGTACGTGTTACGGAAGTAGCTACAATATTCTGATGCTCAAAAATGCTGTTTAGAACACCTGCAAGACGTATACCTGCCATTTCCACACGTTCGTGAACAATGTTGATATGAGCTTTGTAGTAAGCCTCATCAAGCTTATTATTTTGCTCCACCTCACTATATAGCTTGGTTGTTATTTGATAGCTCTCCCATAGCCATTTCAATAGTGGTTCACTCTGCCATTCTTTAATCTGCTTCTCTGTGGCAGTATCGTAATCATCAGACATTTGTTCGAATGATTTACCCTCTGTACCTATCAGCTTGCTGTCCCAAACAGAGTGAAGATTACTTCCTTTACCCAGGTATTGTACCTGAATAGTATTGCCGCCCTGATCTTCAGCTCTGCTTACGTGCATGGGTTTGTGAAGGTCACCTATAAAGTGGATGAGGTACTTTAGCGCTACAGATTTCTGCTCATTATTAGTAGTGGTGCTTGACAAATCCTTTTCACATTGCATTACGGCCTTATAAACGTTATCTGCGGGTTGACCTGTTACTGTATCTCTAAAAGTTGAATATGATAATCCAAGAGGTAAGTCTACATAGTGGAGTGGCGTGGTATACTTATATTGTGGCTTCATCCTAATCTCATCTGCCCAGGAAGCAACATCTGCCATCGTAGTATCGCCAAGTAAAGCTTTAACGGCATCTTTAGCCTTTGGAGTAAGGTGGTTATAAGCTATGGTAGCAACGGTCTTATGTCCAACACCACCCCAAGAAATTAAACCAACAGAGATGACAATTAGAATAATAGCGGCAGTATATTTTCTCATTCCGCGAAGATAACCTTGTTCTATTTGGATTTCAAGAACAAATGGTTAAGTTTACTATACCAAACCGTAAGCAATGAAGAAGTCTCTGTTACTCTTATTACTGGCAGGAGGTACGCTTGTAAGCGCTCACACTGTTAAACCAACAACATCAACTCGTAAAGCCACCGTAGCAACTTGTTTTGGTGACAGTCCTTGTAAAGCCTGTAAGAATTGCAAGTACTGTAAGCGTTGTTCCAAGGACGGTAAAACTTGTGGGGTGTGTAAGTAATGAAGAGAGCAATCATTGTTAGGGGTACACACAACCTTGGTAAGAGCACAATCGTTTATAAGTTGTACAAATGGATAGTGTCAACTTAAAGTCCAGTAGAGATTTTCCCGACCATAACATGGCCGGATGAGAAGCCTAACGAAGTAGTAGCTGTATTGCTAGTGAGCAAATCGAGTGTTGGAATGTTGTAGGTAGTTAAGCCTTCTTTAGTGGAATCTTAATATCGCTTAGCTTCTCTCAGGAAAATATTGACTTCGTTAGTAATAGTAGCGTTATAATCGATGATTAGAAGAGAATACGGGTCATGTACGTCATAATCAATAGAAAACCTGTGAGCACGAAGATAATGACGTTTACATGCCAGTGCTGCCTAAACCATTCACAATGCGTGAAGGTAGTAATGATGCTCAAGATGAAATAACTAACAAGGATAGTCAACAATGCGTAAGAGAACAAATCTTGTTCATGAGCATGTGTAGCTATTTGAATTAATGGCATCCCTAGTGCGATGTACAAACCGAAGATGACTGCCATTAATACGTACACGAAACCAGGACCTTTAGATAGGCTAGTTGGCTGATATGTGTTTTCTTGTTCTGCTTTCATCCATTTGATAGTTTCTCTTTACAAGTTGAGGCGTTTTTAACCATGTTGTAACACCCGCTGTGACTAAGTACTTACAGTTAAATGTTGCTGCCTCTTTGTTACCGTCATACAGTACCTAAGACTTACTTGTAGGACATCTACAAACAAAATTTAAAAGAGTGGTTATAGCCCGTTCTAAATCACGTATATCTCCGCCAGTCGATCCGATAGGGTAGAAGTTTGACTTCACATCTTCGTTCTCTCGAGCTTCAGCTTTGTCTATATTAACCTTTGCCATAATTATATTGGGATCAATTGAACCTATACAAATATATCATTATTGCTTACAGTAAGAAACTTATAGTTGGTCGAAAGAATACGGTGCTCTACATCGTTTTAACTTCGGGCATCACGCTAATTCTGTAATGCTAATTCCCACTACACATGCAAATCATCAATACTGGCAAGCAAAGTTAGCCAGTTAAGCCGCAAACGG